>JBGZSM010000040.1:0-53978 GCA_041853585.1 Filifactoraceae bacterium | reverse complement strand
GGAATGAAAGCATATGAAAAATTTTAAATAAAATACATACAAAATTCTTTAAGGAGCTTATAAAATGGGAATAAATATAGAAATTACAAATCGAACAGGAGGTGTTTATGTTGCTCGAAAAACAAAATGAATTGCAAGATTTTATTATTGCGCATCGAAGAAATTTACATCAGATTCCGGAATTGGGATTGGAGCTTCCACAAACCGTCGCTTATGTGTGCCGGGTGCTGGACGAATTGAATATCCCTTACGAAGTTTATGAAGACATTTCATCCGTCGTTGCGCTGATAGAAGGGAGTGGGAGAGGAAGAACTTTGGCGATTCGGGCGGATATGGACGCGCTGCCGATTCGGGAAGAAACCGATTTGCCTTTTCAATCCACAAACGGCAACATGCACGCTTGCGGCCATGACGGACATACCGCCATCTTACTGGGAGCAGCAAAATATTTACAAGAGCATCGCCATTTGTTCAAAGGGAATGTGAAGCTACTGTTCCAAGCCGGCGAAGAATATCCGGGCGGAGCGGAGCCGATGATTCGGCGCGGTGCTTTGCAAAATCCGAAAGTCGATGCGATAATCGGTCTTCATCAGGGCTTCATTCATCCCGATGTGCCTAAGGGAAAGATTGGGATTTCCTATGGAGCGTTGATGGCGTCGATGGATCGATTTTTAATTAAAGTAATCGGCAAGGGGGCGCATGGTGCCTACCCGCAAAATTCGGTGGATGCCATTTCGACCGCGGCAGAATTGGTCGGCGCACTCAACAAAATCGTATCGCGTGAAATTCCCGCTACGGAGCCATGCGTATTGTCGATATGCCGAATTCAAGGCGGATACAATCAAAATATTCTGCCCGACATTGCGGAACTTGAAGGGACGGTTCGAGCGACGAATCAGCAAATTCGTGAAAAAATTGCAAGACGCATTGAAGAAATTTCAAATGCAGTCACCGCCGCATTCGGAGCAAGTGCCGAAGTGATTTATGACTTCAAATATCCGGCGACTGTCAACAACAAAGAGTTTACGATGTTTTTTGAAAAAGTTTGTGGAAAAGTGATTGGTGAAGATAAGGTCGTTTTATTAGAAAAACCGGTGATGGGCGGAGAGGATATGTCCTACTTCCTCAATGAAGTCCCCGGCACCTATTTTTTCTTATCCAATCCGAAAGACGGCAAAAATCCGGTGCCGCATCACAATTCCAAATTCGATATAGATGAAGATTTGATGATGCTCGGAGCAAAATTGTTCATCAATGTCTCAATCGCTTTTTTGAATGAGATGTATGGCACCGATTTTTGATTTTAAATTATCAGGCAAACTTCTCCTTGTATTTTGTTAATTGAAAAAAGAAAACCGCAAATTCAAAGCCTTGAAAGATTTTTTGTGAATTTTTGAAGGAACGGATTTTTAACCGGATTGTAACCGTTGGAATTACTGAAAACGAACTGTGTATAATCGGTTGACACTGTTAATCGATTATGCTAGTATAAATGCAAAGCTGCTTTAATCAGCACATGCGATAATTGGTAAGTGATATCACTTTGAAAAGAGAAGTTGGGTGAAAATCCCACGCAGTTACCTCTGCCGTAATGAAGACGAAGAACAAAAACCACTGTCGAATGACGGGAAGGTGTTTGGAGGATGAATCTGAGCCGGAAGACCTGCCAATTAAGTTGCTATATTCTTGGGATAAGGGAGTAAAGCAAAATCATTTTAAATTCCATCTTTAGTTTGAAGCTAGTCGAATAAAAGATAGATGTATTTTTGCAGGTGTACTTCGGTACAAATGAAAAAATATCAAAATGAAAGCGAGTCCCTTTTTCAAGAAAGAAGGGGCTTTTTTATTCCTTAGGTTTATCCTAAAACTAAAAATCTCAAAAAAGAGGAGAAGGACAATGACAAAGAAACAAAAAGCGTATCAACGATGGCTGGCGCTCGTACTTTCGGTTGTGCTGTTAACAAATTTTGTGCCGATTTCGGCGATAGCACAAGAGTCGGCGCAGATGCTCAGTACAGTGTCCGACGAGCAATTGCCACCGAAATCGGAAACGGAAAAATCCGCTGAAAATTCGGTTGTGCCGTCAGAAAAGATAAGTGCAAGCGAAGCCGACAACAAGGTGGCGGCAACTGAGCCGGTTATTTTGGAGTACACCAATCATCAAGAACAATGGACGGAGGTAAAAGACAATAAACTGGTCTTAAAACCGGCGCAAAATTCTCAGATTCGTCTCAAGGGAGCGTTAGCGGAGAAGTTTAAGAAAAACGAAACTTTTGTGAAAGTTGATCTGAACGGTGTTCCCTTAGAGAGAGTTCAGCAATCGGTAGAGAATGAATATGCCCGTATTTCGAGAAGGCTTGGCGATGATTTTTATATCGGAATATACATCAATGGAATGGGCAAGAAAGGTAGCACGAAGGTAACTTTTCATGTGCCGGAGCAAGAACCGATTGAGCTAACCGTCCAATTTGATGAAATTGAAGATCCCGGTGTAAAAATCGAAGCGAAGATAGGGAATGATTGGAAACTGATCAGCCGTGAGAACGCAGGTGGAAACTATGTGGCGGAGTGGTCGGTTGAACAATCGCCGGAAACCGCTTATACCTTCCGAGCACGACTGGTTCCGGAAGCAAAGGATTTGCGCTACGAATTTAGTACGGATGGAGAGGTCATTGAAGCGTTAACTCAGCTCGATAAGGCGTTGGAGCACAATGAATTTTCATTTAAAGCGCTAAAGGCGGGGCAACAAAAATTAATCTTATGGATCGATGAAACTCGAGTAGAGGTAACGATTCAGGTAACGGAAAAATCCGATCGTCAGCTCTCCATAGTGCAGATAAAAGATGGCGGCAGCGAAAAACTTTCGAAAGAAATTTCTTTGCAAATGGGAGCGAATAATCGTTATGAATTTCAAGTGCAAGGGAATGAGGGACAGGATATCGCTTGGGAAAGTTCCAACCCTCAAGTAGTAAAGCCGATAGAGAGCAAAGATAAGACAAAATTTGTATTTGATATTCTATCCGCAGGTCAGAGTACGGTTACGGTTCGAGAAGGGAATCTTTCTGCAAATGTTCTGGTCAATGTGTTGAATGAAGAAGCGACTTTAAGCTACCAATTGGCAGGAGAAGCTGTTAACATCTGGCATTTGATTGATAAGGATGAATTGGTTTTGATCAAAGGCCAAAAAGCATATCTGCTTCCAAGTGTGAAAAGCAAGCCGAAATTGAAATGGACCTATTCGCATACACCGTCCAAGGCGATTCACATGGCGAAATTCTTTGAAATCGTGGAAATTACCGCATTGGAAGAAGGCGAAACCGTCTTTACTGCAACTTCGGGAGAATATAGTGTTTCAAAGAAAATCAAGGTAAAGACTATCGGGGCTACCAAATTGACGATTTCCTCACCGGCGGAGGAATTGACAGCTTTAGAAAGTATGAAATTTTCTGCTGTCGTTGAGCCGAAGGATACCACTGATTCGGTAGTGTGGAGCGTGGATAATGAAAAGATAGCCAAAATCGATGCAACGGGAAAGCTTACCGGACTACAGGAAGGAAAAGTAACGGTCATCGCAAAAGCGGGTTCTCAGGTTGCAAAAAAAGAAATCAAGATAAACAAACGATATGAGCCGAAAGTATATTTCCAAAACAAAAATGGCGAAAAACAGTATTTGGATGCTGAAAACAAAATTACTTTGACAGTTTTGGATGAAGGCGGATTTTATCTCGAAGGCGAAGGTGTTAAAGCAACTCATTGGGATGCAAAAGAAAAATACTATCTTGATAAAAGAGAAGTTGAGTTTGCGTTTCATTTTTGGATTGACCAATTCAATCGCTATTTCCCAAGAAAAGTTGGAGAAAAAACAGCGGTTGTTACCTATACCAAAGATGGAAAAACCTACAAAAAATCCTTTGTGCTTCAAGTTGTACCGAGTCATATCGAGGAGATAAAAGCATTTGTAAACAGTCAAGAACTGTCCATGGACAAAGCGATTGAAGTTCAAGGCTCCGAACGTACATGGATTGAAGTGAAGGGAAGACTGGCGGGAGATAAAGAATTCAAAACTCTTCCGGACACGGCATATACCATTCAAAGTAAACCGGGACAACATATTATCGGAAACAGCTTTGCGTTGTGGAGACCGGATACTTTTGTGATTGATGTTTTCATGAAAGATGATCCGCAAGTTAAACTCGGCTTTAAGGCAACTTCGACCTATGTTCCGTTGACAGACTTTGAAGTCAAGCTTCCTAAAGTGTGGGATATCGACGCATGGAACAAGTCGGGTGAAAAATTCAATGGACTTCGACAGTATGATACATTGGAAAAAGGATATACGGTTGCTGTAACACCTCATAACGCAAGTATTCATGAATTGAAATGGGAGGCGTTGACACCGGATATTGCGGAATATGACCCGCTGCACTCCAATGGGATTGTACCGAAGAAACCGGGCATCGCAAAATTCCGAGTAAGCAGTGTCGATAATCCGAAAGTTTCAAAAGAAGTTGAAGTAGTATTCCGATATAAGAACGAATTGGAGTCCGTATCCATTCAAGACAAAATCTTGAAGATGGAGATCGGTCATGCAAAAGAATTGAAACTCGTTATCCAACCAAGCAATGCTTCCGAGCAGCGTTTCGTGTGGAGTTACGATAAAGAAGGTATCGTGGCGGTTAGCGATACGGTTCACATTGACCCGAAAGATGTGGAAACACCGAAATGGACAACCCATGAAATTCGAGCACTCAAACCGGGAACCGTTAAAGTAACGGGAACACCGATGGATCAGGTTCGACAAGTAAAACCGATTGAATTTACCGTTGTAGTCGGTGCTCCAAACCAAGGTCAAACCATCACAAATCTTCAGGAAACGATTGATTGGGCGCATCGAAAAATGAATGCGATCCAAGATGCGTATAGCAGTCCGAATGAAAAAAAATCCGAATGGAAGATTGCTGAAATGGGCAAACTGAAATCATCCATGGTTTCAGAACAGGAGTACCTTTACAATGCTCTCTTTAAAGATGGAAAACTGATAACCAAAAGCGGCGACTTGGCAAAAGGAATTTTAGCTCTGCGTGCTATCGGTATCGATCCGGAAAATTACTATGGACACAACCTGATTAAAGAACTGATCGGGAATACAACACAAGCAGAAAAATCTTCGGTATGGGGGCTTGCTCCTTATTTGTGGGCACTAAGCTCGGATGATTATCAATATGAAAAAACGGGCGAAGCCAAAGAAGAAGCGATTAAAATCATCCTTTCGCTCCAAAATCAAACAACCGGCCTTTGGGGAGCAGAAGATTATTATGCAGATGAAACCGGATTCGCGTTACAAGCACTTGCTCCTTACTATCATCGAGAAGATGTAAAAAAAGCAGTTGAAAAAGCGGTAGATGCCATTTCCAAGCATCAGTCGGCGGATGGGGATGTATCAGACAACAGCAATTCTCTCGCGATGATTGCTGTCGGGTTATGGAGTTGTGATCCTGCTTATTTGGTTGACAGCAGATTGGTGAAAAACGGGAACACCTTGTTGCATGCCCTCAAAAAATACGATTTGGAGAATACGCATGGATTCGTTTGGAAGCTCAATAACGGTGAAACAAAGCTCAATGATTTCGCAACGGAACAAGTTTTCCGAACGCTGATCGCTTACTTTAACGGCAATGTATTCGATTATCGAAATACCGACAAAAAAGCGGTAGGCGTGGATGCGATTACAAAGGAACAAGCAAAAAAAGCATTACAAGCAAAAATCGAGCAAGCAGACAAAGTGTTGGAGAAAGCAAGCAGCTACGATAAAGAAAAAATCAATACGCTCAGAGAACAAAGGCAACAAGCGGCTGAACTGTTGAAAAACAGTAATGCGACAATTGTTCAAATCCAACATATGACAAGCAAGTTGCAGCAACTTATCGAATATGTTACAAAGAAAAAATCGTCGGACAATGCCGGTGGAGGTTCTTCTTCCTCTACTATTACGGTTCAATTTACTTTGGAGTCGATTGAGCGAGGAGGAACCAAAAAAGAAACTTGGGTCAACAAAAAAAGTTATACCGTTGCACAAGGAAGTACCGTAGCAACTGTCTTTGAGATGGCTGCCAAAGAAAATAATTTGGAAGTTGACAATCCGAGCGGAAATTATGTAAAACAAATTCGTTCACCAAAAGATGGAAATTGGTTCGGCGAGTTTTCCAATGGAAAAAACAGCGGTTGGATGTTCAAAGTCAATGGCGTTATTCCAAATGTCGGAATGGCACAGTATAAGCTAAACGACCGAGATGATGTTCTATGGTTCTATACCAATGACTACACCAAAGAGTCGGGGAATATCGGAGGTTCCAATAGTGGTGGTGGAGGGGCTTCCTCCAATGCAAGTCAGCCGACTACCATCCAGCCGAATACGACACCGAAAGCGGAACCAACCAAAGAAATGCAGCCGGTATTCTCGGATGTACCGCAAGACAAGTGGTATGTAAAAGCCGTACAGAGCATGGCACAAAGAGGATTGGCAAAAGGACGAGAAAACAATCGATTTGAACCGAATGCAAAAATTACGCGTGCCGAGTTTGTAGCAATTCTAGCGCGAATTGACGGAAACAGCATTGATGAGCAGACCACTGCCCATTTCAAAGATGTGAAATCGACGGATTGGTATTATCGTTCGGTCGCTTGGGCAAATGCGAATCAGATTGCCAAAGGAGACGGAAACCGCTTTAATCCGAATCGCCCGATTACGAGAGAAGAAATGGCGGCAATGCTGCTCAGCTATACTCGATACAATCAATCGATTAAGCTGGCTTCCAAAAATGAAGCGAAGGCATTTGCGGATGATAAGCAAATCAGCCCATGGGCAAAGGAATCCGTTCAGGCAATGCAAGTGGCGGGAATTATCGGTGGAAAAGATAATAATCGATTTGCACCGAAATCTCACGCGACGAGAGCGGAAACGATGGAAATGCTGTATCGTTTACTTGGTGAATAAAGCGAATAAAAATTGAATAGAGCGACATATGCGTTTCTAAACACCTCGAAGAGTGTTGCAGAAGAAAATCTTTTGCAGCACTCTTTTTGATTTTAAAAATCGAGAATAGATTATAAAAATCTTTACACTACCTAAAAGGTATGTTACTATAAGGTATATTGGAGGTAAATATGGACAAAATAATTTTGGGAATTTTAATGATGAACGGGATGACGGCATACGAAATCCGAATGACGATACGAAGTTATTTTCAATCGATGTGCAGCGACAGTCTCGGAAGCATACAGACGGTGCTTAAAAAATTATTGTTGCAAAAACTTGTTACTTGCGAAGAGCTTGTAGAAAATGGCGTGAACAAAAAGAAGTATTCGATTACCGATGCGGGATGCGAGAGCCTCCTCGATTGGCTCAGAATTCCAATCGATGTTTCCAAAACCAAAAATATTGATTTCGGAAAATTGCTTTTCATGGGATATGTTCCCAAAGAAGAGCGACTGGCACTCATCGACGAAACCATCGTCAGCATCGGCGTGGAGCTCAACGAATTGAGAGATATTAAAGAAACCGTTCTTCAAAGCGGTGAAAAAGAGAAAGTCGCTTCCTATTTGAAAGAATCGAAGAAGGTGACCGAGATGCTCAACAAGCATACCAAGATGACTTCGATTTCGGAAATGGTCGAAAGCATCGCCTATTTTGAGATGGCGGCATTGAAACTCGGTATCGAGAATTTGGAATTTTATTTGGAATGGTTCAGTAAATTGAGAGAGGAAGTTTTGAATCAATCATCATGATACGACAAGCAGAAAAAAAGGACAAAACAGAAATCGTCTCTTGCATTCTCGATGCTTTTGACAAAAATTTCGCCGAGTTTATAAGTCAGATCGGCAAGGAGAAAGTGCAAAGATTTCTTGAAGACAGCATCCGGACAGATTGCTTCTACATTATGGAAAGGGATGGCGAGACAATCGGGGTGACGGCAGTCAGCGACTCTGAATCCAGAGCGCTTGCTCATGTCAAAGAATCGGCTCGCAAAAATTTCGGTTTTATAATCGGCGGACTTATGTACTTGGTGAACTTCAAAGAATTTGAAACCAATTATTGTGATTCGAAAAATGTAGGATACATTGAATTTGTCGCTATCAAACAAAAATTTCAAAATCAGGGGATGGCTTCGGCAATGCTGAGCGAAATTTTATTCAAAACCGATTTTGAAATCTATCTCTTGGATGTAGTCGATACGAATCTTGCGGCGATTCGTTGTTACGAAAAAATCGGATTTTCCGAAATTCGACGCGAAAAAGTGCGTTTCAGTAAGCAAAAAGGATTTCAGGAAAAAATATTTATGGAGTATAAGGAAACGGAAAATGAATGACAGTCAAAGAATCAAACGCAATATTATAATTTTTACGATACTCAGTGCAATGAGCGGATGGCTGGGCTATCTGATTGACAAGATGATGAACAATGCGAATTATGAAAATGTCGGAACTTTAGCCGGCGAAGAACCGCTCGGAATGTTGATATGGCTGATATCGCCCCTGATTATTACAATCATCCTTCGAATCTTTGCCAAAGACGGCTGGAAAAATTCCGGATTTGCATTTCATTTTCGGGAGAATAAAAAGTTTTATCTGCTCGGTTTTTTAGTCTATCCTATCGTGACGATCATCGTTCTCCTGCTGGGGAAGATGACGGGAGGAATCAAGTTCGCCGATATGAATATCGGCATTTCGGCTTATGTCGGGATTTTGCTTGCTCAAATAGCAATTCAATTTGTCAAAAATCTGTTTGAAGAATTCGTGTGGCGGGGATATCTTACCAATCAGCTGTTGAAACTGAATTTCTCGGATATAAAACTGTATTTGATAATCGGATTTGTTTGGTGGATATGGCATTTGCCTTATATTATGATATTTTTATCGGAAAGTGAGATTCAAAATGCTTTGCCGGTCGGACGAGTTGCTTTTTTCCTCATCGGGATGGTCGTTGTAACCGTTTGGACGATTATGTATACCGAGATTTTCAGAATCACAAAATCGGTTTGGCCATTGGTGATTGCGCATACGATGGAAGATGCAGTCATCAATCCTCTGCTTTTGTACGGAATTGTTACGGTTGAAAAAAGTCAGGCGTTCTTCTTCTCGCTTTCGGTGGGAATTATTCCGACAATATTATATCTTATCGTGGGACTTTACATTCGAAATTGGCGAATCAAAAATGCAAAAAGTCGTCTTACGAGGTAATGGAATAAAGTTCTTTGTTTTTCAAGAAAACAAATACCGAACCTGAAAGAAAATGTATTTACATTTGCGCAGTAGGATTTGTATATTTGTTTTACGGGCACAACAAAGAGAAGCATGGAGATAACGGGGAACAAGTATCAATTTTTTGCCCTTTTATTCAGATTTTTTATTCTGCTAATTGTGAGGTCTTTCCTTTGTTTTATTGTTAGAAGTTCGTCTGTAAGAAGGATAGATTGAGTTGTTTATTCATGGCTCTCCTTCGGCTATCTATTATGCAGTATAGTTTTTGTTGTAATCTATTTTACCTCATTGGAGCTAATCTCTATTTCTTTTCTAAAACTCCCACAACTATTTTACACTATCTCCATTTTTTGAGCGATATTTCCTTAAAAAAACATATAAACTACACATTAATAGTGTAGAGTCAGTATAAGAGTTCTTCATTTATGAGTTTGTCATCGTGTTCTTACGATTGAGAATGGTTCAGCACAAAAAGATTTTACAAGGTCTTTTGTAAGAATTAACTGCATGAATGATTTTTGGAGTTTCAGAGTGATTAATTGCTTTCGTTCATAGGTTTGTTTATTAAGGATGTTTAAAATGAGTGATTCCAAGATTAAGTTGTTATGTTTATTATGTCCATTTTTGACTCTTTATCCGTTTTTTTCGGTTGCTGGAAGTTCTGAAAATTTTTTTGAGGGAACGAACGGTAAAAGTACAGATTAGATATGAAACATCATATGCGTTATCGAATAATTTGATAGAGGAAATTGTTTCTGAGGCAAAAAGTGCTATAGAAGCAGAAAAAAAATATAAATTTTCTTTTTTTGATATGGAGTCTAGTGAAGTTGGGTTTAGTATTTTGGATGAAGTTACTTACAATTACACTACTTTTGATGATAACAATGTTTTTGTATATGAAGAATCTGTTGATGAAGAACCTACACTAACAATATATGAATCTGTGGACACTATGAATGCGGAAGATTTTGAAAAAAATAGTACAGATTTGGAATTAGAAAATGATGAAATTGTTGATATAGAAAATAGAGATTTGTTGAATTTACAAACGGATTTTATACCGGATGGTGTTGGAGGAAGACAAAAGATAGCGAGAGCAAGCTTTTTCTCGGATTATTTGAGTTTTGCAATGACTCTTCCAAGCTCTTCTCAAGTAAATTCGAATTTAAACCAATTTATTCCGTATAACTATGGGGGGTTGAATACAAATCTTACACTGGAAAAGGAGCAGGTTCGTGGATTGCGGATATGGGTTTGATGCTTTCTAACAAATTGGGTCCAAGTTCAAAGTCATTTGGTTGGAAGCCTATTCTTACAGCAAAAAGGAAAAACAATTCACTTAAATGGGAGAGTTATGCTGCTGATTTTGTAGGAAAATATAATCAAGTTCAATTTAAAAATGGTTTTAAACCAGGGACTACACCTATAGTATATTTGTGGTTTAATAATAATGGTAAAATAAGAATGAAGATAGAGGGGATAACAATATGTCCGAACATGACAGGGAGTGTTTTAAAGGACACTCGTAATATTTCAATTTATGAAACTCGAAACAAGGTGAACATTTCTCAAATTAATAGTTGGAAACTTGTATCGTCGGTAGTTTCTTCAGCTAACATGGGGAAAAATAGAGCTATTTTTTCTAATATAAAGATTAATGGAGTTGTAGTAGATAATAAACATTTTCTCAAACCTGAACAAGATAGAGCTAAAATATCTAGAAATGGGAATAAGGTTATTATAACAGTGGATTCAGATAAATATTGAGCGTTGCCCAATAATACATTATCTGTTCTAAACGCTAGGATCTTAAAATATAAATACTAACACAAAAATATTACGGCTAATATCATGTTGTGAATGTCTGGTTCATAGTTGAAATAATTATAAGAGAGGATGTTTTTTAGAAATGGAAGCGATATGTTGAGTGGAGTGATAAAAACTTGTTTTGCAAATGGATATTCTAAAAAATGAAATCTTAAAGAAGGGAGCTGATAAGCATGCTGACAACTTATAAGAAAAAGGTCTTGTCGATGATTTTCATATCGCTTGCTTTTCTGTTATACACTCAATTTTTTGCGACGGATGCAGTCTTAGCGGATTCCAAGACTCCGAGGTTGTTTATTCAAAATAAGCTTTCAAATGGCATTCGTATTCAAATAAAAAATTCGACAGCCTATGCTTCATCCGCTTCGCTTGCAAGAGAACTGGGTGTGAATATTGAATACCGAGCTGCCGATAATCAATGGATTGCGAGCAAAGGTGACCTCAAAATAAAATACAGTCTATCGAATCCGACGATACCGCACGACAGACAAAATGTATTGATGGTAAAAGGAGCGATGTATCTTCCATTGCGAGATTTTTCAGAGCGATTCGGATTTGCCGTTTTATATAACAAGAAACTGAATCGAATTGATATAATGGAGTCGGAAGAAACAAAAATTTTGGGGCAGCTTAATCGTGAGCCTTCGACAACGAATGAAGAGTTTACATTGTCTTCAGACGGCAAGTGGGGAGTTAAAGAAATTCTTACGACGATTATGGTGCAAAATATGGAAAATAAAAAGAAAAAAATTATATATATCAAAGAGGGGCAGTCCGGTGATGTTCAATGGATTTCTAAAAACAGGCTGTTAATTGAAGATTATGTCAAAGATTTAAAGAAGAACTTTGTAATTATTTACGACTGCAAATCGGATAGTCAAAAAATGATATTTGAAGATAAATTTGTTTTGTATGTACCGTCTATAGATTCGCTGATTTACTATGATGTTTTTTCAAAGTCGGATAATAGAAGTCCAAGCAAAGAAGACTACAAAAATATCGGGATTTTGAATTTGGAAACGATGAGAAGTAAACCTATGCGCTATGAAGAAATTCGGGAATATTTGCAGCCGGTTGAATAACGGTTTTCGTTTTTCAAGAAAACAAATACCGAGCCTGAAAAATGTATTTACATTTGCGCAGTAGGATTTTCTTTTGAAAATAAAAAGTGGATTTCAACATTGAGTTTTGAAACGAAGTCTGTCCGCTCATTTTGTAGATTGCCGTTTTTGCCGATTGTTTTTACAATCGGTTTTTTTTGTTGCAAAAATCTTGGGATTGAATACTGCTTCAACCGAGAGTTGTAGAGAAATCTCGATAAGAATTTTCTATAACAAATTATGCAATCTGTAGTACAAAAAATATGGAAAAACTCCACAACAACTTGAACGACCGAAAAAGCCTTTTGTATTGCTAATTGGTATGAAATAATGGTATAATAAGCTGTTATGTTTTAATGAAAGGAAACTGTCATGAAATTAGGAATAGTAGGATTACCAAATGTAGGAAAAAGTACGCTTTTTAATGCGATTACACAGGCGGGGGCGGAATCGGCGAATTATCCGTTTTGCACCATCGAGCCGAATGTCGGCGTGGTTTCGGTACCCGACGAAAGATTGTCGGAGCTTGCAAAAATTTACGAGTCCAAGAAAATCGTACCGACCTATATTGAGTTTTACGATATAGCGGGTCTTGTTCGCGGGGCGAGCAAGGGTGAAGGTTTGGGCAATAAGTTTTTGTCACATATTCGTGAGGTGGAGGCGATTGTTCATGTCGTGCGATGTTTTGAAGATGAGAACATTACGCATGTCGATGGAAGTGTAAATCCGCTGCGAGATATCGAGACCATCAATTTGGAATTGATTTTTTCGGATATCGAGATTTTAGAGAGAAGATTGCAAAAGACACAAAAGGCGGCGAAGGCGGACAAGAGTTTGGAAAAGGAAGTTGCCATCATCACAAAAATTTTGTCGGTGCTGGAGTCATCCGCTTCGGCGAGAACGGCGGAGCTGTCGGATGATGAAAAAAACTTTGTCGAAAGTTTGAATCTTCTCAGCTACAAGCCGATTATCTATGTTGCCAATGTTTCGGAGAGCGATGTGGCGGATGACGGGGCGAACAATCCGTATGTAAAAACCGTTCGCGAATTTGCGAAAACCGAAAATTCGAGTGTCGTAGTCGTCAGCGCGCAGATTGAGGCAGAAATTTCATTGCTTGAAGACGATGAGAAGGCAATGTTTTTGGAAGAACTCGGATTGAGCGAGTCGGGATTGGACAAGCTTGTAAAGGAAAGTTATACATTGCTCGGACTGATTTCGTTCTTGACGGCGGGACCGCAGGAGACAAGAGCTTGGACGATTGTCAAAGGAACTAAAGCGCCACAGGCTGCGGGCAAAATTCACTCGGATATCGAGCGCGGATTCATTCGTGCGGAAACCATTTCGTTTGAAGAATTGATGAAGCACGGCGGCAATTTGGCGAGCGCGCGAGAAAAAGGGCTCGTTCGATTGGAAGGAAAAGAATATGTAATGAAAGACGGCGATGTGGTTTTATTCCGCTTCAATGTCTAATCGATACAACAAGATGGACGATATAAATATCGGTTGCCCGACGATGTATCGGATGCCGTTTTATATTGGCGATGCCGTCGGCAACAATGCTTTTTCGTATGACGAAAGACAATGCCGAAAAATTCGAGTGGCGCCGCTGGTGCAGGATGAAATTGCTTTTGCAAGGACGGCGCAAGAATTTGCCTTTGTCGAAATCGATGAGCGAAATCTGGAGCAAAAAAATGTCGGTTTGGAGAATTTCATTCGGCAAAAGAATTGCTTTCTCTTTGATAATCACAATCACAGCTATTATTTTTACAAACAGTTTTTAAGAGAAAACAATCTGCAGTCACTGGGCTTTTTGCATATTGACCAGCACAAGGATATGAGAAAACCGAGCAAAAGTCTTGCTAAGTACAGCGGCGAAATAAAATCCTTGGAAGAGGAATTTGAAAAATTGGGAATCAATGCTTTGCAGCTGAATCGGATTGCTGCCGATTATTTCGCTTGGGTAGGCGACGAGGAAAAATCGAAGAATCGATTCGATGAAGAGGCGCTTGATTTTTTATACACGAATCGGGTGCTCAATGTCGGAAATTTCATCATGCCTTTGCTGGAAGAAAACCGAATTTCATCGCTTGCCATCGTCGATTCGCAGTATCAGATGGACAATTTTTTCAAATCGGATTTTCCGAAAGATTATGTGCTGGACTTGGATTTGGATTTTTTCTCAAAAGATATGGATTATATTTCGTATGAGCGGCGATTGGATTTTGTTTGTGAAGCGGCAAAGAATGCAAAGGCGATTTTGATTGCGAGCAGTCCATATTTCATTTCATTTGACGATGCCAAGAGGGCGCTGGAGCAAATTTTGAGGGAAATAAATCGAAATGGATGATGAGAGTCTCCAAAGACTATATAATAAAAAGCTATATAAAAGGAAGGAACACTTTTATCAAAAATATTTTTACTTTGAAAAAAGTGCTCGCTATGGTATAATGTAACAGAAAACAAGGATTATCATTTTAGGAGGAATAATGAGTCAGATTATCAGTCAAGATAAAAATGTCGTGAAGTTCAGATTGGAAGTTGGAGCGGATGCTTTTGAAGAAGCGGTACAAAAATCATATCATAAAAACAAAGGAAAAATAAATATTCAAGGCTTTCGAAAAGGAAAAGCGACAAGAGCCATGATTGAAAAGATGTACGGAGAGGCAATTTTCTACGATGATGCAATCGATTTTGTTTTCCCGGAGGCTTATTCAGCGGCAATCAAAGAATTGGAATTGGATGTCATCGACAGACCGTCCATCGATATCGAATCAATCGGTAAGGGCGAAAAGTTGGTGATGACGGTTGAAGTTCAAGTCAAACCGGAAGTAAAACTCGGCGAGTACAAAGGACTTGAAGTGAAAAAGCAGGAAACGGAAGTAACCGATGAAGATATCGAGCATGAAATAAATCATATGTTGGAGCAAAACGCTCGATTGGTTGCCATCGAAGATAGAGCCGTTCAAGACAAAGATATCGTATTGCTTGATTTCTTAGGCAAGGTGGACGGCGTTGCTTTCGACGGCGGCAAGGCGGAAAATTATGAGCTTACCATTGGCTCGGAAACATTTATTCCGGGATTTGAGGAGCAGTTGATCGGACTTGCAATCGGTGAAGAAAAAGATATCCGGGTGACATTCCCTGAGGAATATCATTCGGATGAACTCAAAGGCAAAGATGCCGTATTCACTGTCAAGATAAATGAGATTAAAGAAAAGCAACTTCCTGAATTCGACAATGATTTCGTAACGGAAGCTACGGAATTTGAAACGGTGGATGAGCTTCGTAAGAGCATCGCCGAATCGATGAAGGACAGAAAGAAAGAATATGCTGAGAACGCAATGAAAAACGAGTTGGTTTTGAAACTTGCGGAAGTGACCGAAGTGGAAGTTCCACAGGTGCTTATCGACGGTGAAGTCGAAGCGATGATTAAAGATTTTGCGCAGAATTTGACTTATCAAGGTCTTGATTTGGATTCATACTTTGCTTATTCCGGAACAACGAAGGAGCAAATGGCTGAAACGATGAAGGGCGATGCGGAAAATCGTGTACGAATCGGACTTGGCTTGGAGCAGGTTGCAAAACTGGAAAATATTACTGCAACGGAAGAAGATTTTAACAAAGAGTATGAAAAGATGGCGGAGCTTTACAAAATGGATGTGGAGCAAATCAAAAATATATTCCAATCCGCGGATATGGGACTTAAGAATTCCATCATTTCAAGAAAAACCGTTGATTTCCTTTTGGAAAACAGTAAGTTAATATAGGAAAAAGGAAATACAGTAGCGTCCTGCTACTGTATTTTGAGCAATAAGGAGGAGCTATGGCTTATGTACCAGTGGTAGTGGAGCAGACCGGAAGAGGCGAGCGAAGCTACGATATTTACTCAAGATTGTTGAAGGACAGAATAGTTTTTCTGAGCGATGAGGTCAATGATACTACGGCATCGTTGATTGTTGCACAGATGTTGTTTTTAGAAGCGGAAGATCCGGACAAAGACATTTATTTTTATATCAACAGCCCGGGCGGTTCCGTGACATCGGGGTTGGCAATTTATGATACGATGCAGCTGATAAAGCCGGATGTATCGACCATCTGCGTCGGATTGGCGGCATCGATGGGAGCATTTCTGCTTGCAGCGGGAGCAAAGGGCAAGCGATATGCATTGCCGAATTCGGAAATTATGATTCACCAGCCGCTTGGCGGAGCAAAAGGACAGGCGTCCGATGTGAAAATTCAGGCGGAGAGATTGTTGAAAACAAGAGAATTGCTAAATAGAATTTTGGCTGAAAGGACAGGTCAGCCGATTGAGAAAATTGAAACGGATACGGAAAGAGATAATTTTCTGGATGCGGAAGAAGCGAAGGCTTATGGATTGATTGATGCCGTCATGGAGAGACGCGCATAAAGAAGGAGATTGATGAATGAAGCAAAATGATGAGAAATTTTTGGTAAAATGTTCTTTTTGCGGGAAAACTCAAGACCAAGTAAAGCGTTTAATCGCAGGGCCGAATGATATTTATATCTGTAATGAATGTATCAGTTTGTGCGAAACGATTATCAACGAAGAAATGGAAAATGAGGATAACACCGGCGAAATGAATTTGCTGAAGCCCAAAGAGATGAAGGCGATTCTTGACCAATATGTCATCGGTCAGGATGAAGCGAAGAAAACTTTGTCGGTTGCGGTTTACAATCATTACAAAAGAATAAATGCCAAAAAATCACCAAATGAAACGGAATTGCAAAAGAGTAATGTATTGCTTCTCGGACCGACCGGTTCCGGAAAGACTTTGCTTGCTCAAACGATGGCGAATATCTTGAATGTGCCTTTTGCAATTGCGGATGCGACTGCGCTGACAGAGGCGGGATATGTTGGTGAAGATGTTGAAAATATCCTGCTGAAACTGATTCAGGCAGCGAATTTTGATATTGAGAAAGCACAACGCGGAATCATCTACATCGATGAGATTGACAAGATTGCAAGAAAATCTGAAAACACATCGATTACACGAGATGTTTCGGGCGAAGGTGTTCAGCAGGCGTTGCTCAAAATTATCGAGTCAACGAAGGCGAATGTACCGCCGCAAGGTGGAAGAAAGCATCCGCATCAGGAGTTTTTACAGATTGATACAACCAATATTCTGTTTATCCTCGGCGGAGCATTCGACGGAATGGAAGATATTATTAAAAGAAGAATTGGAAACAAGAGCATCGGTTTCGGTGCGGAGATTCTCACCAGCAAGGAGCTCAAAGAGCAGAATATCTTGGAAAAAGTTGAGACACAAGACCTCATCAAATACGGTTTGATTCCGGAATTTGTGAGTCGTGTGCCGATTGTCGTATCGCTCAAGCAGTTGGATGAGAATGCGCTCATCCAGATTTTGACCGAGCCGAAAAATGCGCTCATTAAGCAATACCAGCGATTGTTCCAAATCGACGGTGTTGAGCTTATTGTTGAAAATGAAGCGCTCGGTGCGATTGCAAAAAAAAGCGCTTGAAAAGAAAACGGGCGCTCGCGGTTTGAGAAGTATCTTGGAAAATGTTATGCTGGATGCGATGTTTGAAACACCGTCCAACGAAACCATCAAGAAAGTAATTATCACAAAAGAAAGCATTGAAGAGCTCGAAGAACCGAAAATAATTAAAGAAGATGTAGAAGACATGCCACAGGTAACGGCATAATATGAAAAATATAAACCGTTTATGACGGTTTATATTTTTTGAAAGAGAATGTGAGCAGAATTGAATTTATTAGTATGAAAGGCAGGATATGAACAAAAAGCAATATACCTTTTTGCCCGTATTAGCATTGAGAGGGATGTCCGTTTTTCCTTCGACGATTACTCATTTTGAAGTGGGTCGAGAAAAATCATTGTTGGCATTGGAGCACGCAATGGAAACGGAGCAGTTGATTTTTTTGACTACGCAAAAAGATATCGACATTGAATTTCCGATAGAAGATGATTTTTATCGCGTGGGCACGATCTGCAAAATCAAACAGACATTAAAAGTACCGGGGAACAATATCCGCGTTTTGGTGGAAGGGCTCGGCAGAGGTAAAATTGTCAAGCTGAGGGAGACGGAGCCGTTTTTTACAGCGGATATCGAAGCGATTTATGACAAACCGATTAAAAATGAAAAAAATATTACCGTATTGATGGACATTGTCGTCGAAGCGTTTGAAGAACTGATGAAGGAAAACGGCAAGAGCGCGCAGGAGTTTTTTGACCTCGGCGTTGATTTGGAAGATCCGAGAGTTTTTTCCGACACGATTGCCAGCTATATCGGGCTAAAATCCAATACGGTTCAGGAACTCTTGGAGCAATTGGATGTTGAAAAAAGACTGAACATCATCTATGTTGCAATCAAAGAGGAGTTGGCGACCCAAGAAATTAAAAAGCGAGTGGAGCGTCGAGTCAACAAACAGGTTTCAAAACAGCAGAAGGATTACTACCTTCGTGAGCAGATCAAAGCGATTCAAAAAGAATTGGGCGAGGACGATTCGTTTACCGATGATATCGATGCGTTCCGAACGAAATTGGCGGAGCTGGATTTATCGGAGACGACAGCGCAGAAAATCAGAAAAGAAATCGACAAGCTGTCTCGGATGGCTTCTTCTTCCGCAGAAGCGGTCGTAACGAGAAATTATATCGAGACTTTGCTTGATTTACCATGGAATGAAGCAACACAAGACAACAATGATTTGAATAAATCAACCGAGATTTTGGAAGCGGAGCATTACGGCTTGGAGAAAGTCAAAGAGCGAATCATCGAATTTTTGGCAGTTCGACAGTTGAGCAAAGACATGAAAGCGCCGATTATCTGCTTGCTCGGGCCACCGGGAGTCGGAAAAACATCGATTGCAAAATCCATCGCCAATGCGATGAATCGAAAATTCGTCCGCGTGTCGCTCGGCGGAGTGCGCGATGAAGCGGAGATTCGCGGGCATCGAAGAACTTATATCGGAGCGATTCCGGGAAGAATTATCAACTCCATCAAAGAGGTAAAGGTAAAAAATCCGGTATTTTTGCTGGATGAAATCGACAAAATGGCATCTGATTTCAGAGGAGACCCGGCTTCCGCGATGTTGGAAGTGCTCGACCCGGAGCAAAACAAAGAATTCGTTGACCATTATTTGGAAGTGCCTTTTGACTTGTCCAATGTCGTGTTCATTACAACGGCGAACAATGCAGCGACGATTCCGGCGCCGCTTTTGGACAGAATGGATTTAATCGAGCTTTCGGGATATACCGAGCTTGAAAAACTTGAGATTGCCAAAAGATACTTGGTTTCCAAGCAGGAGAAAGAAAATGGTTTGACACCGGAGTTCTTGAAATTTGATGACAATGTACTCAAATACATCATCAACAACTACACGAGAGAATCCGGCGTGAGACGATTGGAGCGTCAGATTGGAAAAATCGCTCGTAAAGTTGCAGTTAAAAAGGTAAAGAGCCCGAAATTGCGTCCGCAGAAAATTACAATCAAGGATGTCAAAGAATATTTGGGCAAAGAGATTAAACGCAACGATGCGAAAGTCGGCGAGAGTCGAATCGGTGAAGCGGTCGGAATGGCATGGACACAGGTGGGCGGCGAAACGCTGAGCATCGAAGTTTCCGTCATGGATGGAAATGGAAAAGTCGAATTGACCGGTAAACTCGGCGATGTGATGAAAGAATCCGCAAGGGCAGCGATAACTTATATTCGAACCATTGCGCCGAAGTATAAGATCAATACCGATTTTTACAAGACCAAAGACATCCATGTGCATATTCCGGAAGGTGCAATTCCGAAAGACGGTCCGTCCGCGGGAATCACTTTGGCAACGGCGGTGCTTTCCGCATTGAGCGATATTCCGGTAAAATCATCGGTGGCGATGACGGGCGAAATCACATTGCGCGGAAAGGTCCTACCGGTCGGCGGAATCAAAGAGAAAGTTTTGGCTGCATATCGTGCGGGCATTACAACCATTATTTTGCCGGTGGATAACAAGCCGGATTATGATGAGATTCCGGAAGAAGTGCAATCAAAAATCAAATTCCACTTTGCAAGCGATATGACGCAGGTACTCAAAGTCGTATTGGATAAAAAAGGAAAATAAAAGAGTGGAGTAGTTCATTTTTTATAATATCAGGGCATTCGGATAGGAAATTCAAAAGTCAATTTCAATTGGCGGTTGCCGGATTTCCATTTCCGTTTGCTGTACTTAGGAACCAAGGGGTTAAATCAAAACAAGATATAAGATAGTTTAGAAACTGCTGAGAGAATACCGGGAGATTCAATTCGATTGATAAAAATAGACAAGAAAAATCGTGAGAACGAATCGTTTAGCAAATAGAATGCTGATTACAAAAAGCAGAGATTGGTTTGAAGATTTTTGCCAAGTTTTGAGAAGAGGTGTCATATGAAAAAGATAATCATAATATTGTTCTGCATTTTTCTTGTCGGTTGTGGTGTGGAAAAACATTTAGAAAATGAAAAAAATCATTCTTCAAATTCCCAATCGGAATATGAATTTACAGCAGATCAGGATTTGTCGAGATTCATTTCCGATGATTTGTTGGAAAAAGTGGTGGAGGGTAAGCTTGGAGCGGTTTCTCCTGAAATATGCCATCTGAATGAAAAGTATATTGCAGTTTTAAATTATAATGGATTGCTGATTTATGATATAGCGGCCGGAAAATTTGAAACGGCTATTGATATTTTAGGATTGGGTTATAAGCAGATTCAAGGGAGTGAAGCCTTGGAGATAAGAGGAAATGAAGAGTATCTTTTGTTGTCGGCGATAGGAAAAAACGCCGGATATGTCTATTCTTTTGAAGAAAATGCTTTACAAAAATCTGAAGAACTGAATCTTATTCCGACAAAAGCACCGGAGTATTTATCTGAGGAAGAAGCTAAAAAAATTGTAGGGGATTCATCCGTTAAGTTGGGTGAAGTGCAGGTTGTGCGAATGGATAATCTGGTGGCGGTGTTCAAGCTCAACTACGATGAGATAAAAAAATCGACGATAAGTATATTTGATAAAGAAAATAAGAAAATAGAGTTTGGCTTGGAGAGTAAGGCATAGTTTCGAAGGTATGGTTTAAGAATGCTATGCAAATGAAAAGCCGGGCTGAATTTGTGCAGGAAGGATTGAGTGTTGATAGATGCTTAATCCTTTTTTTAAAAGTATTTTTTCGGCATTGAAGTCGATATCTTGAATTTTGTCAGCGATTTGGATATAATAGAG
This sequence comes from Filifactoraceae bacterium, assembly GCA_041853585.1. GTDB lineage: Bacteria > Bacillota > Clostridia > Peptostreptococcales > Filifactoraceae > JAUNKE01. The sequence goes on along the minus strand of JBGZSM010000040.1, from coordinate 32,558 downwards.
TAGAGTTTGTTCTTATTGGAAAAGTTTTTGCCGGAAAGTTTTACAGTCGGCAAATTTTTGAGGAACGAAGTGATGAAGTCGAATGAAAGTGCGGTGCATTTATGAAAATAAGAGATATACAAATGAATATGAGTGCGGTAAAAAAGGAGCAGTATCCCGATGACAAAATGCCTCAGATTGCATTTGTAGGACGCTCCAATGTCGGCAAGTCTTCGATGATAAACACCTTGCTCAATCGAAAAAATATGGCGAGGGTTTCGCAGACGCCCGGTAAGACGAGAACGATTAACTTTTTCAAAATCAACGAAGAATTTTATCTCGTCGATTTGCCGGGATACGGCTATGCGAAATTATCCAAACAGGAAAAAGAATCCTGGGGCAAGGTAATGGAAGATTATTTTGTGCATTGTCAGGATTTGGTTCATGTATTTGTGCTCGTGGATATTCGTCATGAGCCGAAGGACAGCGACAAGCAGATGGTGGAGTACATTCGCTATCACAATTTGCCGCTTTCGGTCATTGCGACCAAGTCCGATAAACTGACTCGCAATGAGCAGAACAAATCGCTCAAAGTAATTTCTCAGACGCTCGCCGTGCCTGCAAGCGAAATCTTTATGCTCAGTTCGCTCAAAAAGACGGGACAGGATGAAATTTGGGAGAAGATTATAGCGATTTATGCCGAAAACGGATTTGAAATAACACAGGAATAAGAGAGGGAGAGAGTGATGCGTGCAGAACAAAAATTTATGGTGCTGGGATTTATACTCTCTCTTTTTTTGGGAACAAGTTTTGTTATTCTGATGAACAGTCCGATTCAGGCGAATCGAAATTCTCTTATCGCGCGTGAAATCGTGTCGCAAATCAATGAGGAAAAGTTGGCTTTGCAAAAAAACGAGAAGCGAATCGATGTATTGTCGAACGAACACAAAGAGATTGAGAAGCAGAAGCAACCGCCTGAGGAGCTGCTCTCTGAAGAACAGGCGAAAGCGTATGCGATGTATAAGATTCAATTCGCGCGTGAAAATATTACGGGCGAGGGAGTCATTTTATTGTTTGAACCGGACGACCCGCAGAAGAATCTCGCGTTTACTTTTGATTCCAATCGTCTGCTGCTCAAAATCGTCAATTTGGCAAAGCGCAAAGGCGGAGAATTCGTCGCCATCAACAATCAGCCGATACTCAATACCACGGGCATCGTGTTGGCCGGCAATCATATCAATATCAACAATGTACCGATTACGCCGCCCTATGAGGTCAAAATCATCGGCAACGAGAAGACGCTCTATCGTTTTTTTACGGAAGAAAGTGTGTTCATGCTTTCCTTTGACAAAAACTACGGCACACATACGAGCATTTCACGCTCACGAAAAATTGAAATTCCCAAAACGCATTTTTCACGAGAAATTGAATTTATACAGGAGGAACGGTGATTTTATTAGAGATTCCAAGCGCTTATCAAAATGCTTATGATTTTTTACTCTTTGAGCAGGATTCGGAAATCAATTTGTCGAATCCTTTGGCGGAAATATCGGTCTATCGTATGGACTCGATTTTTGAAAAAATTTTGTCGCGGCTTTTGGTCTGCGTCAAAAAGAAAGTGTCGTTTGACTTAAACGAGCGGGAAATCGAAAAAATGTTGGAGCGGGAATTGCTCTTTCAAAGAGATGAAGTGGAAATACAATTTACTTATATAATAGAAGGAATCGAATCCGAATTATGATACAAATATCCAATATCAAAGTGTTACTGAATGAGGACAGGGAGCAAGTCATTGCCAAGACCGTCAAAAAATTGACCGGTAAAGCGCATGACTATAAAATTGTGCGGGAATCCATCGATGCCCGACGGGGAATCGTATTTGTCTATACGATTTATGTCGATGTCAAACCGTCGCAGATATTAAAATCCTCTAGAATCGATTATTCCATCGTCGAGGAGAAAAAGCCGACACCGATTGTTTACGGTGAGCAAAAACTTCAACACAGACCGGTCATCATCGGTTTCGGACCGGCGGGAATTTTTGCCGCGCTGGAACTTGCGCGAAACGGATATTGTCCTATCGTTTATGAGCGAGGCAGTGATGTCGACAAAAGAACCAAGGATGTCGAACTGTTTTGGAAGATGGGCAAACTCAATCCCGAATCCAATGTGCAATTCGGCGAAGGCGGTGCAGGAACTTTTTCGGACGGCAAGCTGACGACGCGAATCAAAGACCCCAACGCACGCAAAGTGTTGGAGGCATTGTATGAATTCGGTGCTCCGGAAGAAATTTTGTATGCGAGCAAACCGCATATCGGAACTGATATTTTGGTGAATGTCGTCAAAAATATTCGTGAAGAAATCAAAAGATTGGGCGGCGAAATTCATTTCGATACCAAATTGGAAGATATTGAAATACAAAATAACAAAATTTGCGCCATCGTCGTGAACGGCGAAAGGATTGAGGCGGATGTCATCGTGCTGGCGATTGGTCACAGCGCGAGAGAAACCTATCGTCTGCTCTATGAGCGGGCGGTTGAAATTCGCAAAAAGCCTTTTGCGGTCGGATTTCGAATCGAGCATCCGCAAGTCGTCATCGACAAGGCGCAGTTTAAGGAGAATTTTGCACATCCGAAGCTCAGAGCGTCGGAATATCATTTGACACATACGGCGGAAACGGGGCGCGGCTGCTATACTTTTTGCATGTGTCCGGGCGGTCGCGTGATTGCTTCCGCCTCGTCGGAGAATCAGGTCGTCGTCAACGGAATGAGCTATCACGCCAGAGATTTACAAAATGCGAATTCTGCAATTTTGTGCTCCGTGATGCCGGAGGATTTCGGCGAGCATCCGTTGTCCGCGATGGAATTTCAGGAGGAGATTGAGCGCAAGTCATTTGAAATGGGCGGCGAAAATTATTTTGCACCGATACAAAGAGTCGGCGACTATCTGCGCAAACAGCCGACCACAGAGCTGGGTGAGGTCATCCCGAGCTATGAGCCGGGCTATCGTTTTGCACGATTGGACAGCATCTATCCGGATTTTATTTATGAAAGTTTGACGGAAAGCATCGCTGCGATGGGCGAAAAACTCAAAGGATTCAGCATGGAGGATGCAATTTTGACCGGTGTCGAAACGAGAACTTCCGCACCGATTCGAATCGTGCGAAGCGATGAATTGGAGTCGGTGAGCACGCGGGGATTGTATCCATGCGGCGAAGGAGCGGGCTATGCCGGGGGAATCGTGAGTGCGGCAGTCGATGGTATCAAAGTGGCATTGTCGATCATGAAGAAATTTTGCAGTTAGGTATTTATTATTGCGTTAAGGTGTGATACGATAACATCGAAAACAAAATGGAGGGTTTATGAATTACGGATCGATTATTTTATCAGCAGCATCCGGATTGGGTTTGTTTTTGTACGGAATGAATCTGATGGGAGCAGGATTGCAAAAAGCGGCAGGCGAAAAATTGAAAGCCATCGTGGGAATGCTTACCAAGAACAAGTATATTGCGGTGGTCGTCGGTATTTTGGTAACGGCGGTTATCCAAAGTTCATCCGCAACAACCGTCATGGTCATCGGATTTGTCAACGCGGGAATCATGTCGCTGAATCAGGCAATCGGAGTCATCATGGGAGCCAATGTCGGTACGACGGTGACCGCACAATTGGTGTCTTTCAATCTGGAGGCGATAGCACCGATTTCGGTAGCGCTCGGGATGATAGCCTATATTGTAAACAAGGGATCCAAGGCAAAGGACTATGCGGAAATTTTGATTGGATTTGGGATTCTCTTCGTGGGAATGGTTTATATGAAAGATGCGGTCAAACCGCTTCGGGAAATCAAAGCATTTCAGGATATGCTGATTTCTTTCGGCTCCAATCCGATTTTGGGAATCTTTGTCGGTTTTCTGTTGACCTTACTTTTACAAAGTTCGTCGGCATCAATCGGTATTTTGGTCGCGCTGGCTGTGGAAGGAGCACTTCCGCTTGCATCCGCCTTGCCGATACTCTACGGAGATAATATCGGTACTTGTACGACCGCTCTTTTATCCAGTATCGGAGCGAGCAAAAATGCTCAGCGGGCAGCCGTGATGCATTTAACCTTCAATGTGATCGGAACATTGGTTTTCGTCTTGTTCTTAAACAAGCCGATTATCTATGTTGTAACGACGCTCAATCCTACTGAGGTGGCGAGACAGATTGCGAATGCGCATACGCTTTTTAATATCACGAATGTATTTATTCAGTTACCGTTCTCGGCATTGATTGTAAAATTTGCAGAGCGCATCATACCGCAGAAGGAAGAGGTGAAAAAAGTTCAAACTATCACCAAGCTCGACCTTCGTATGCTCAGCACACCTTCGATTGCACTTGAGAATGCTTATCGTGAATGTTTGAATATGGGAAATGTCGCATTGACTTCACTTCAAAAATCCGTATCGGGATTCTTGGAAAAAAACAGTGCGGATTTGGCGGAAACTTTCCGCTTGGAAAAAGACATCAATCAGATGGAAAAAGAAATTATCGAATACTTGGTTGCCGTTTCCAACACCGATATTTCATTGGACGACCGACTTATCGTTGACGGCCTTTTCAACACCATCAACGATATCGAGCGAATCGGTGACCATGCCGAAAATATTGCGGAACTTGGCGAAAGCTATGTCGAGCAGAATCTGAATTTTTCTGCGGAATCACAGGTGGAACTTGCAGTGATGGTAGAAAAAGTGTTTGACTCGGTAGTCTCGGCGCTGGATGCGATGCGTACCGGCGATATCGACATTGCCAATCGTGTGTTGGAGATGGAGAATCAGGTGGACGATTTGGAAAAAGCAAATCGTGCAGCGCATATCTATCGATTGAATCACAATATGTGCCGACCGGAGTCCGGAGTGCTTTTCCTTGACCTTATCAGTAATTTGGAGCGAATATCGGACCATGCCGCCAACATTGCGGAATCGGTTCTCAGCGCATCCGAATAATTTGCGATTGAAACACCGGATCGAAGGGGTCCGGTGTTTTTGTAATACATTTGTGACATTTGAGAAAGAAGAGAGAGATGAAAAAAGGCGATTGGATTTTGATTTTTCTTTTGGCAATCTTTGCGCTGGCTTTGAGTTATTGGACGAGCATCGGCAAAGAAGCTTCGGTGAATCGAGTGCAAATTATTCAAGATGGCAAAGTGATTGAAGAATATGCCGTCGATTCGAATTTCAGCAAGACGATTGAAGTGAAAAAGAGCGCTTTTCACAACAGCATACGAATTGAAAACGGCGAAGTCAAAATGATTTCCGCAAATTGTCCCGACCAGCTTTGCGTTCATTCTAACGCTATCAGCAAAAACGGCGAGATGATCGTTTGCCTTCCGCATCGACTTTATGTCAAGCTCATCAATCAGCAGGAAAAAGATGTCGATGTGATTGCCAACTGATATTGAAACTGACAAAAGGAATGAATATGAAGAAAACGAAAAAAATAGTATTTATGTCAATGATGCTTTCTTATTCTCTTATTTTATATTTTATCGAAGCGGCTTTGCCGAGCCTTTATTTTATTGCGCCGGGGGCCAAGCTCGGACTCGCAAATATCATTTCGCTGATTTTGTTATATATCAGCGGATTTTGGACGGCGCTCGTCGTTTTGATTTTGCGCATCGTGATGGCATCCGTCTTCGGCGGAGGTTTTTCTTCCTTTATATATAGCTTTTGTGGCGGGCTTTTTGCGATTTTGGCGATGGGAACGCTCAAAAGATTTCAACTGAGCTCCATTTCGGAAATCGGAGTCAGCGTTGCCGGGGCGGTTTTTTTCAACATCGGACAATTGCTGGCGGCATCGATGATGATTGAGAATCTGTCCATCTTCGTGTATTTGCCGGTGATGATTTATGTTTCGATTGCGACAGGAGTTTTTGTAGGTTTTGTGGCGAAATTTGTAATACAAAAGCTTGAAAAATCCGCGAAAATCAAATCTTGACTACTTTAGTTGGATTTAGTATAATGAATTGTAAATGTTTAATAGAGGAGGTTTGTTTTGAAGCTTTCAACAAAAGGAAGATATGGCCTAAAAGCGATGTATGAGTTGGCAACTCAGTACGAAAACAATACACCGATAGCGATAAAGACCATCGCAAACAAGACCGGCTTTTCAGACCAATATCTCGAGCAGATATTCTCGGCGCTGAAAAAAGCAAATTTAATCGTCAGCGTACGAGGAGCGCAAGGAGGATATTTATTATCCAGAAGCCCAAAAGAAATCTCGGTCGGCGATATCATTCGCTCATTGGATGGTCCGATTGAGCCGGCGATTTGTGTTTCTGAAAATGACGACTTCAGTTGTGCGGAAGAAGGTTGTGTTACAAGAATTGTGTGGAAAAAACTGAAAGACAGTATAGATGATTGTTTGAATTCAATATCGCTCGGCGATATGTTGGAAAATAAAATTTTGTAAGGAGAATGTTTATGAAGGCATATTTTGATAACTCGGCGACAACGAATGTCAAAAAAGAAGTTGTAAAGGAAATGATGGAAGTCATCGAAAATTATTATGGCAATCCGTCCAGCGTGCACAGTTTCGGACAGGAAGCAAAGCCGATTTTGGATACGGCGCGCATGCGGGTGGCAAAGCTTTTGAATGCCGATAATAAAGAAATTTATTTTACAGCGGGAGGTTCGGAGTCGGATAACTGGGCTATCAAAGGAGCCGCTTTTGCCAATCGTGCAAAAGGAAATCATATCATCACTTCAAAAATTGAGCATCATGCGGTGCTTCATACCTGTGAGTATTTGGAGAAGAGTCATGGTTTTGAAGTGACTTATTTGGATGTGGATGACAAAGGATTCATTTCACTCGACGAACTTAAAAAAGCGATTCGTCCGCAGACTATCTTGATAAGCATCATGTTCGCCAACAATGAAATCGGAACGATTCAGCCCATCAAAGAAATTGCTGAAATTGCCAAGGAGCATAAGATTTTGTTCCACACCGACGCGGTGCAGGCATTGGGTAATGTGCCAATCGATGTCAAAGAGCTCGGCGTGGATATGCTGTCCGTATCCGGTCATAAAATTTATGCACCGAAAGGCATCGGCGCCTTGTATATTCGAAACGGCGTAAAAATTGACAATCTGATTCACGGCGGTGCGCAGGAGCGAAAGAAAAGAGCAGGAACGGAAAATACACCATATATCGCAGCTTTCGGAAAGGCATGCGAGATTGCATACGATACGATGGACGCGCATATAGCAAAAACGAAAAGTTTGCGCGACCGTTTGATAAATGGCGTGCTGGAGAGAATTCCGCATACCATCGTGACCGGCGATTTGGAAAAAAGATTGCCGACGATAGCAAGTTTTTGTTTCCGCTTTATCGAAGGGGAAGCATTGCTTTTAAGTTGCGACATGGTTGGGATTGCCGGCTCAAGCGGCTCGGCTTGTACCTCCGGAGCACTCGATCCGTCCCATGTGCTGATGGCAATCGGATTGACCCATGAGATTGCACATGGCTCGTTGCGACTCAGTCTCTCGGATTACAATACCGAAGAAGAAGTTGATTATGTGTTGGAAAAATTGCCGGTGATTGTGCAAAGGCTGCGCGATATGTCACCGCTTTACGAAACATTTTTGAAAGAGGAGAATAAATAATGTATACTAAGGAAGTTATGGACCATTTCGCCAATCCGCGAAATATGGGAGAAATTGAAAATCCGTCCGGCGTCGGTGAAGTCGGCAATCCGAAATGCGGCGATATTATGAAAATCTACCTGGATATTGAAAATGACATTATAAAAGATGTCAAATTCAAAACCTTCGGATGTGGTTCCGCAATTGCAAGCTCGAGCATGACTACTGAATTGGTAAAAGGAAAATCCATTTATGATGCGCTCAAGCTGACCAACAAACAAGTGGCGGATGCACTCGGCGGATTGCCGCCGGTAAAGATGCATTGCTCCGTTTTGGCGGAACAGGCAATTCGTTTGGCAATTCGTGATTATGCAATTCAAAACGGAATTGAAATCGACGGATTGACCAATGTGGAAATCGACACCGACCACGACCATCATCATGACCATGAGGATGAAGATTAAATTTTGAAACAGACCGCTTTGATATCAAGGCGGTTTTTTTGTACTTCGGATAGTTTTTTGATTTTGAAATTGTAAAAAAAGAGCTGTTGCAAGACGGTTTTTTTATCGTATAAATTTTTTGGACAAATTTGATTTTATATTGGTTGACAGAATAATAAATTTCAGATAATATTTTAGTAAAAGTAGAAAAAGCGTTGAGTTTTTGGATTCAAATTCTATAACCTTTTAATTTTTTGCGGGGTGGTCTTTGTTGAATGTCGGAGGAGATTATGAAATATAAAAAGTATATTTTGTTGTTTGGATTGATAGCTTTATTTTTAATCGGTAAGGCCGTTTTATTTTCCGCAAATGAAAAAGCCGATTCGAGTCAAAGTCATCCGAATATCGTTGTTACAACTCCTTTTCCAACCGGAGAGGTCACAGACAATGCAATGGATGTGGAATATGAAGCGCATGCGAGCAAGGGAGCAAAAATCACGGAAGTAAGTTATATCATCAATGGAAAGAAGGAAGAATATATTTATTTGGCGGGCGGAGACGGCATTTCGCCAAAAGGACAACTTGGTAAAGCGAGGGTGTTGCTATTGCCGGAAAAAAATCAAGTTGTATTTAAGGTGCTGGACTCTTCGGGAAAAAGTGCGACTTTTGAGGTAAAAGAGCAACCGATTTTTCAATGGGGAGGACGCCCGCCGAAACCGGAACATGATGAGGTGTCTCAAACACCGGGAGGAGCTTATTATATCAACAATCGAATTTCATTAGGGGCTCGTCGTAATGTTTCTTACGATGAGATACAAAAAATTGTTGATGAAATCGGAGGAGAGATTATTTCGCATTCCGGTTTAACGGACAGCTATGAAGTTCGGTTGCCAAAGAAATATACATTGGATGACATTGATGAATATTGTTACAACTTGCTGGGAATATATCCTAAAGCGCTTGAAACGGCAAATCCGATTTTGCTCTATCCATTGGGAGCATAAAAGAAATGCCGAACAAAAATTTGTGATATAGATGATAAAAAATGCTTTTAAGAAAAATATCTACGGTTTTTTAAACTCAAAAGTTTTTTAAGTAGAATGTGCTTATCTCTATTTTGAAAAGCCGGCATATTAAGGAAGAAAAAAATGTATGTTTTCAAAAGAGGCTTGCGAAAAGTAAAAAATTGATTTATAATCACAATAGGCGTTGAAGAGGCTAAGTAGTTTGCGACCATCAGCGAGGGAGGACGGTGAAAGCTCCCACTGCATACGAAGCTACCTTGGAGCTCCTTTTAATCAAAGGCGTTGATTGCGTTATAATCATAGAGAGGTTTCTGTTGAGCGGGTCGATTTTGAAATGATTTTTTCCTTTGCAAACAGGAACAAATAAGGTGGTACCGCGGATAATTCGCCCTTGTGAGAAATTCTCACAAGGGTTTTTTAATATGGAGGAGAAAGATGAAAGTTAGTGAAATCAGAAAGGCGTATTTGGATTTTTTTGAGAAGCATGGACATTATGTGCAGGAAAGTTTTCCGCTCGTTCCGATCAATGATGAGAGTTTGCTGCTCATCAATGCGGGGATGGCGCCGCTCAAAAATTATTTTTTAGGAATTGAAACGCCGCCGAGCAAACGCATGGTGAGCTGTCAAAAATGTATTCGTACAGGCGATATCGATAATGTAGGAAAAACTGCGCGCCACGCGACTTTTTTTGAAATGCTCGGGAATTTTTCTTTCGGCGATTATTTTAAGAAAGAGGCGATTGCTTGGGCATGGGAATTTGTGACCGAGTATTTGAAATTGGATAAAGATAAATTGTGGGTGACTGTTTATTTGGAGGACGACGAGGCGCTTGAGATTTGGGCAAAGGAGCAAAATATTCCACGCGAGCGCATTGTCAAACTCGGCAAAGACGACAACTTCTGGGAAATCGGAACGGGAACGGGACCGTCGGGACCTTGCTCCGAGATTTATATCGATAGAGGTAATCATTATGATTGTGACAATCCGGATTGTAAACCGGGCTGTGATTGCGACCGTTTCTTAGAGTTTTGGAATCTTGTGTTCACTCAATTTGACAAAGATTTGGATGGAAATTACAATCCGTTGGACTTCCCGAATATCGATACGGGGATGGGATTGGAGCGAATCGCCTGCATTATGCAAAATGTTGACAGCATTTTTGACATCGATACGATGGTGAAGATTCGCGAAAAGGTCAGCGAGCTTTCCGGCGTCGCTTACGGACAGAGTGAGAAAACCGATATTTCGATTCGTATTATCACCGACCATACGAGAGCGACAACCTTCCTGCTCAACGACGGCGTTATTCCGTCCAATGAAGGAAGAGGATATATTTTGCGAAGATTGCTTCGACGAGCGGCTCGACATGGCAAATTGTTGGGGCTTCATCATGACTTTTTGACGGATATCGCAAAAGTAGTTATTTCGGAATACGGCGACGCCTATCCGGAGCTTCGCGAAAAAGAAGAATATATTTACAAGCTGATTAAAATAGAAGAGAAAAAATTCCAAGAGACCATCGACCAAGGGTTGAATATTTTGGAGCAACAAATCGACGAGCTCGACAAAAAGGGCGAAAAAATGCTTTCGGGCGCGGAGGCGTTCAAGCTGTATGACACTTTCGGTTTCCCGCTTGAAATCACGATGGAAATTTTGGCGGAGCAGGGCAAGACCTTGGACATCGAGTCGTTCAATCAGTTGATGGAAGTTCAGCGCGAGACTGCAAGAAAGGCAAGAACCGCAAGCGAGGGAGAAGGTTGGAAGAAGAGTGCGCTCGATATGTTGCCGGCGGATCTTTCGACGGAATTTGTCGGCTATGACAAAATGAAAGTTCAAACGAAAGTTCAATATATCGTAAAAAATGAAGAAGCGGTGGAGAGTCTGGTCAAAGGCGATAAGGCAACCGTCATTTTGGAGCAGTCCGTATTCTATGGAGAAGGAGGAGGTCAGGTCGGCGACAAAGGAAAATTGCTGTCGGATAATTTTGAAGCAACGGTTTTTGACACGCAGAAAACGGCGAACGGCTTAGTGCTTCACTTCGTTGAAGTAACGAGAGGAGAGCTCAAGCTTCACGATGAAGTCAAGGCGATTGTAGAAGATAATCGTCGTAAGGACATTATGAAAAACCACAGTGCGACGCATTTGATGCACAAGGCGCTCAAAATCGTACTTGGCGACCATGTTTCGCAGGCGGGCTCCTATGTCGATGATAAGCGATTGCGTTTTGACTTCAGTCATTTTGAAGCGGTGACGGCGGAGCAAATCGCTGAAATCGAAAGAATCGTCAACGAAGAAATTTTCAACGAATTGCCGATTCATGTGGAGAATATGCCGATTGACGATGCGAAAAAACTTGGCGCGGCTGCGCAATTCGGCGAAAAATACGGCGATATCGTTCGCGTCGTAAGCATGGGCGATTTTTCCATCGAGCTTTGCGGAGGAACGCATATCGAGAATACGATTGAGATTATGATGTTCAAAATCGTTGCGGAAAGCAGCGTTGCGTCGGGCGTTCGACGAATCGAAGCGATTACGGGACGCAATGTGTTGAACTATTTGTACGAAAAAGAATTGAAAATTGATAAAATAGCTGATATACTAAAGAGTAACCAAGCCTCTGTCGAAATAAGAGCGGAACAAATTGTAAAAGAACTCAAGGCAAGCAAGAAGGAAGTTGAAAAGCTGAAACTTGAGCAATCGTCACAAGAGGCGAACAAGTCGATGGAAAGTGCAATCGATGTAAAAGGAATCAAAGTGATTATCGACAAGATTGATGATGTACCGATTGATTCACTTCGCAACATCGCACAGGGAATCATCGACAAATATGACGATGCGTTGGTGTTGCTCGGAAGCATCAGCGATGAGAAAATCGGTTATGTATGTGCGGCGGGAAAAACTGCAGTTTCCAAAGGAGCGCATGCGGGAAATATTGTAAAAGCGGTTGCGAGTGTTGCAGGTGGCGGCGGCGGCGGAAAACCGACCTTTGCACAAGCCGGCGGAAAAGATATTTCCAAATTCGACGATTCACTCAGAGAAGCACAGACAGTAATTGAAAATATGATAAAGTAAGAAAAGAGGTATAACATGGACAAGCTGGAATACACGATGACTTTTCAGGCTCAAAAAGATAATTCCGAATCTGAAAAAGAAATTATGAAAAAAGTATATGCGGCACTTGAAGAAAAAGGCTATAATGCCATCAACCAGCTTGTAGGTTATTTTCTTTCAGGAGACCCAAGCTATATTACAAGTCATAATAATGCGCGTAGCTTGATTCGAAGATTTGAGCGAGATGAGCTTTTAGAAGTGATTTTAAAAAGCTATATTGAAAATAATTAGATGAAAAAAATCGGATTGGATGTAGGAAACAAACGAATCGGGGTGGCAATCAGTGACGAACTTTCGATGTTTGCACACCCCTTGTATACTATTGCTCGAAAAGGTATCGAGCGTGATTTGGAGGCCATTAAAAATCTTGTCGAAGAGCATCAGGTCGATGAGGTTGTTATTGGCTTGCCCAAAAATATGGACGGCAGCGTAGGATTCCAAGGGGAAAAGACTTTGGCTTTTGCAGAGCGTTTGCAATTACAGCTCAAAGATGTTAAAATAATCTTTTGGGATGAGCGATTGTCCACAAAAACGGCGAAGGATATAATGCTTAAGAATGGTATTAAGCAAGAAGATAAAAAGAAAATAGTAGATACAATTGCGGCGGTGGTTATTTTGGATAATTACCTGAGCTCTGTACGGAAAGGATTATAATGGACAAGTTTGAAAACTTTGATGATGTAATCGTACTGTTGGACGAAGAAGGCAATGAAGTGGAATTTGAATTGGTAATGTCTTTGGAAGCGAATGACACGACTTATTCCATTTTGGCACCTTTGGACGAAGACGATGACGAGGCGTATATTTTTAGAGTTGAAGAAGATGAAAATGGTGAAATGATTTTAGAAGCGATTGATGACGATGACGAATATGAAATGGTCGTTGCAACTTATGAAACTTTGATAAATTAGTATGATGTGAATCACCGGTATCTTTGTGGTATTGGTGATTTTTTAGATATGGAGGAAAGATGGCAAAGAAAACATCAAAAATAAAAGTGATACCGCTGGGCGGTATGCAAGAAGTCGGCAAGAATATGACGGCGATTGAATTTAAAGACGAAATCATTATCGTCGATGCGGGATTGGGATTCCCGGAAGATGATATGCTGGGAATCGACATTGTAATTCCGGATATATCCTATTTACTCAAAAACAGAGAAAATGTAAAAGGTATGATTGTGACTCATGGTCACGAGGACCATATCGGAGCGATTCCCTATGTGCTCAAGAAATTGAACATTCCGGTTTACGCATCCAAATTGACATTGGGTTTGATTGAAAACAAATTGAAAGAGCATAAGATTTTTGATGCGCAGCTGATGGAAGTGGCAATCGGTTCTTCCGTCAAGGTGGGCAAATTTACGGTGGATTTTATTCGCGTGAATCACAGTATTCCGGAAGCATCGGCATTGGCGATTCATACAACCGCCGGCGTGATTTTCCATTCGGGCGATTTCAAAATCGACCACACGCCGATTGACGGTGAGTATATGGATTTCCAAAAAATCGCGGAAATCGGGAAAAAAGGTGTTCTGTTGATGCTCTGCGAAAGTACGAATGTCGAAAGACCGGGGTTTTCGCCGTCGGAAAAAGTGGTGGGCAAAGCCTTCGACAATATTTTTGCGGATGCGAAAAAGAATCGAATCATCGTGGCGACATTCTCATCGAATATCCATCGATTGCAACAGGTTTTCAGCGCGGCGGAAAAAGTCGGCAGAAAGGTCGTTATTTCCGGACGCTCGATGGAAAACACAACCACTTTGGCTCACAGCTTGGGCTATATCAACATTCCGCCGGGAATGCTCGTGGATATCAATGACATTTCTCAATATGGCGACCATGAGATTGTAATTATCACAACCGGCTCTCAGGGCGAGTCGATGGCGGCATTGTCGCGCATTGCAGCGGGAGAGCATCGCAAGATTTCGATTAAGAAAGGCGATGTGGTGGTGATGTCCTCGCATCCGATTCCGGGAAATGAAAAGATGGTTTCGAAAGTAATCAACCAGCTTTTTGAAAGAGGCGCGGAAGTGATTTATGACAGCTTCAAGGACATCCATGTTTCAGGACATGCCTTCCGAGAAGAAATCAAAATGATGCACAGCATGGTGCGTCCGAAATTCTTTATGCCGATTCACGGGGAGTATCGTCATTTGGAGCAACATGCGCGATTGGCGGTTGAGCTCGGTATGGATGAAGAAGATATTTTCAAATTGGCGAACGGTCAAGTGTTGGAAGTGGATAAAAATAAAGCGGCGATTGCCGGAAGAGTGCCGTCGGGCAATATCATGGTTGACGGATTGGGCGTGGGCGATGTCGGAAATATCGTGCTTCGCGACCGCAAGCATCTCTCCGAGGACGGCTTGATTGTCGTCGTGCTTTCGATGTCCAAAGAGGACGGCACCGTTGTTTCGGGACCGGATTTGATTTCACGCGGATTCGTCTATGTACGCGAGTCGGAAGATTTGATGGAAGAGGCGAAGGAAATTGTGATTTCCGGACTTCGACGCAGCGAGCAGAATCAAATTAAGGACTGGTCTTATATCAAAAATATGATTCGGGAGGATTTGAAACGATTCTTGTTTGAGAAGACAAAACGAAATCCGATGATTTTACCGATTATTATGGATGTATAATTTGTAGATTTGAAAAGAGGAATGAATGAATGATGTGATTTTTGAAAAATTAGTTATTCTGCCGGGCATTATCATCGCAATGGCATTTCATGAATTCGCACATGCTTTGGCGGCGTATTGGATGGGCGATGATACGGCGGAGAGAATGGGGAGATTGACACTCAATCCGGCAAGTCACATCGACCCTTTAGGTCTGGCATGTTTACTGCTTGGGCGATTCGGATGGGCAAGGCCCGTTCCGTTTAATGAAAATAATTTCGAGAATCGCAATTTGGGTGTCTTTGTCGTATCGATTGCGGGCGTGACGATGAATATTTTGCTTGCCATCGTCTCTTTCCTTTTGCTCAAATGGACGGCAGGCTTGCTCGATAACGATGTATATAATGAAGTGATTTTTAATATCGCATGGATCAATATCGGTTTTGCGGCATTCAATCTGTTGCCGATTCCGCCGTTGGACGGCTCCAAAATTTTGGCGTCCTTTTTACCGGCGAGACAAAGACAAGTGTTCTATCAATATGAAAGATATGGAATGTTTTTGATGATTGCATTGATTGCTACGGGCGCGACACGATTTTTTTTGGAGCCGCTTGTAACGGGAATTTTTGAATTCATTTCATTCGTGGTAGGTATTTAGTCATGGAATACAAAATTGACACCATTGATTTTCAAGGGCCGTTGGATTTGTTGTTGGAACTGATTCGCAGCAATAAATGTGAAATCAAGGATATTTTTATCAAAAATATCATCGAGCAATATTTAGAAGTGATTGAAAGCGTCAGTAAAAACAATTGCGAAATTGCATCGGAATTTATTACGATGGCAAGCACTTTGATTGAGTTGAAATCCCGATATTTCATCTATATCAATGACCGATTGGAAGATGAGGAGGAGCCGGGCAAAGAATTGTTCGAGCTGTTGGAAGAATATAAGCGATTTAAGGAGATTGCCGCCGTACTCGGCGAGCAGTATGAAAAAACCGAAGTCGCTTATACGAACAAGTCGGCGGAGGTGCTGATTGAAGAAGAGGTGGATTTTTCAAATTTCACCATCATCGACATCTTTGCGGTCTATTCCCGATTTGCGAAAGAAATCAAAAAACCGTCGCGAACGAATTTGGTCAGCTTCAAAAAAATATCGGTCGAGGATAAGATTGCGGAAATTGAAGAAATTTTGATGTCGATGTCCAAGGTGTATTTTGACAAAATCGTCAACGGACAGGTCAAGGATGATGTGGTGGCGAGCCTGCTCGGTGTGCTCGAGCTTTCGAAAGCGCAGCGAGTTCAGCTGAGTCAGCGCAAGATATTCGACAATATTTTGATAGAGAGGGCATTTGATGGAAAATCAGAAGCTTATTAGCATAATCGAATCCATTTTATTTGTAGCGTCCGACCCGGTATCCGTCAAGGATATGGTAAAAGTTTTTGCGGAGCGGGAAGAAGTTTCCGCCAAGACGATTCGCTCGGTCTGTGAAGAATTGGCGAAACGCTATGAAGAATCCGGCAGCGGTCTGCGATTGCTTCAGGTGGAAGATGCTTTTCAAATTATCGCCAACACCGAAAACAATTTTTACATCGAGCAGATTACGGTGAAAAAGAAAAAGAAGACTCTATCTCAGGCGGCGCTTGAGGTGGTGAGCATCATCGCCTACAAACAGCCGATTACAAAAATCGAGATTGAGGAGATTCGCGGAGTAAAATCCGACCGCGTAATCAGCAATTTGCTCGAGCTGGATTTGATTGCTGAAAAAGGAAGATTGGATCGTATCGGTCGTCCGATTCTGTATGGAACGACGGATACTTTTTTGCGTGAGTTTGGTATCGACAAAATCAAAAATCTGCCAAAGGTAGCGATGACGGAGAACGAAAATGAGCAAGGATAATCAACTTTTTTTTACGATACTGTATATTTTTTGCGGCATCATGCTGCTGCGCTCAATTCAAAAAGCATTCTTTACGAAGTTGGAGCAGCCGTCCGATTATATGAAGCGCGCAAATTATGCGGTTTCTTTTTTTAAGGCGAGAAATTATGCCAACAATCTTTTGCAGAAAGCTTTGGATCGTTTTGACAATCTGACGGAGGAAGAATTGTCTTTCATTCATTTTCAAATGGGATACAATTATTTCGACAAGCGGAATTTTGAGCAGGCGGCAAAGCATTTTGAGCTTTCGTGGCCATTTTTGAAAAAAGCGAAGATTTCCTATAACAAAGGCTATGCGAGCCTTGTTGTCGCCTTTTACAATATCGGGCAGAAGGAAAAGGCGCGTGAAATTTATCATTATCTGCGAAAGAAAGAAAGTTATGACCCGCGTTTTGCGGCATTGGAGTATTTGGAGCGGAGTATTTTTAAATAGACGGAGGGTGAATGAATAAATTAAGGAGTTTTCTCGGAAGGGTCGATAAGCCGGGGAGATATTTGGGAAATGAATATAATTCGATTATAAAGAACCTTGACGATGTAAAGGTTCGTTTTGCATTTTGTTTTCCGGATGTGTATGAAATCGGCATGAGCCATCTGGGATTGCATATTTTGCATGGCGTACTCAATTCGTTGGACTATGTTTGGTGTGAGCGCGCTTTTTCCGTCGGCGTGGATATGGAGGAGCTGCTTCGGGAAAATAATATGAATTTGTTCTCATTGGAGAGCAAAACGCCTTTGCATGAATTTGATTTTGTCGGTGTGACTTTGCAATACGAAATGTCTTATACCAATATTTTGAATATGCTCGACCTTGGAGGAATCAGCATTTTCTCCAAGGATAGAAAAGAAGAGGAGCCTCTGGTCGTCTTCGGGGGGCCGTGCGCTTACAATGTCGAGCCTTTGGCAGATTTTGCGGATATCGTGTTGCTCGGGGAAGGGGAGGAATCTCTGCCCGAGCTGACGGATTTGTATCGCAAGCGCAAAGAGAGCGGAAACTACAACCGCAAAGAATTTTTGTCAGAGGTTGCAAAAAATATCAAGGGCGCTTATGTGCCTTCGCTCTATGAGGTGCAATACAAGGATGGCGTTTTTGAGAGCATTCATCCGATTGAAGAAGGAGTACCCGCCGTCGTTGAAAAAAGAATCGTTCCTGATTTGAACGAAGGATTTATTTTAGACAAGATGATGGTGCCTCATATCGACATCGTTCATTCGCGAATTATGCTGGAGCTGTTTCGAGGTTGTACGCGCGGCTGTCGTTTTTGTCAGGCGGGCATTGTCTATCGCCCGGTGCGCGAGCGTAAGATGGAGACTTTGCTCAAGGCGGCGGATTCTTTGGTAAAATCCACCGGCTATGAAGAGATGTCGCTGACTTCACTCAGCACGAGTGATTATTCGAATTTGGAAGTGCTTTTGGACAGTCTCAACTCGGAATATTCCAAAGAAAAATTGAGTTTGTCCCTGCCGTCGCTTCGGGTGGATAATTTTTCCATCGAGATGGCGGAAAAAATTCAAACCGTTCGTCGCTCCGGATTGACACTTGCACCGGAAGCCGGTTCACAGCGTTTGCGCGATGTCATCAACAAGGGTGTGACCAAGGAGGACTTGGTTCAGGCGACGACCAAAGCTTTTGAAAGCGGATGGCGCAATGTCAAATTATATTTTATGACGGGATTGCCGACCGAGACCTTCGAGGATTTGGACGGGATTGCAGATTTGGCATATACGGTCATCGACACTTATAAAAAAGTCAACGGTACGAAGAATATCAACAATTTCAATGTGACCATCAGCACCTCGGTGTTTGTGCCGAAGCCCAATACGCCATTCCAATGGTTCGGTCAGGATTCGCAGGAGCTGATGACGCAAAAACAACAATATCTCAAAGAAAAATTGCGTCACCGAAACATCACCTACAATTATCATGACAACAAGACGAGCTTTTTGGAGGCGGTAATTGCGCGAGGCGACAGACGAATCGGACAGGTGATTTACGAAGCATTTCGTAACGGCTGCAAATTTGACAGCTGGGGCGAGTATTTCAAATATGAAGAATGGATGAAGGCTTTTGAAAAGGTCGGCATTGACCCGAGCGAATTTGCCAACAAAGAGAGAGACATTCATGCACCGATGCCTTGGGATCATCTCTCCTGCGGCGTCAGCAAAAGATTTTTGCAAAGAGAATTGGATTTGGCATATAAGGAAGTGGAATCGGGCGATTGCCGCTTAGGATGCATCGCTTGCGGAATCAATCAGGGACTTGGAAAGGGATTGTGCGGATGATTATAAGATGTAAATACGCTAAGCTCGGCGAAATATCCTTTATCTCCCATTTGGATTTGCTTCGGATTTTTATTCGCGCGTTGCGACGGGAGAATATCAATGTCAATTACAGTCAGGGATTTCATCCGCATCCGAAAATGTCTTTTTCGCCGGCGCTGAGTCTCGGTGTCGAAAGCATTTGCGAATATGTCGATATCGATATCGCGGATGAGATAGGAATGGAAGAATTTCAGAAACGATTGAATCATGCCTTGCCGCGCGGAGTTGAAATCACGCATTGCGAAGAAGTTTCAAAACTCGGCGGGATGACCGTTTTGTCATCGCATAGCCAATATGAATTTCATATTGAGCATTTGGATGAGAAGATGAATCAGGCGCTTGAAAAAGTTCTCGGCAGTGAAGAAATCGTGATTGAGAAAAGAAATAAAAAAGGAAAGATGTTGGCAATCAATGTGCGCGACCGAATCGTCGATGCCTTCGTCAAGGACGGCAAAATCTATGCCACCTTGCTCAACTCCACGAACGGAGCGATGAAGCCGTCGGAGTTTATGCAAATTTTGTCCAAAGAATATGGCGAAGAAATTGTGCCGGAGCGCATCATTAAAATCAATCTGTATTCTTTTGACGGAAAGGAATATCGACTTGTCTAAGCTACTCATTGAGCAGAGCAGTCAATGCTGCAAATTGGCGGTGGTTGAAAAGGACATGCGCCATCTTCAAATTATTTGGAGCAACCAATGGCCGCAAAAAGACAGGATTTATCGAGCGAGAGTCCTTCGATACAATCCGATTATGCAATCGGCGCTTTTGGATGCGGGCGATTGCGAGCTGTATTTGAAAACGAAAGAAAAGCAAAAGGTCGGCGATGAATTGCTTGTGCAAATCACGAGCGAGGAATCCGGCAAAAGAGCGAGAGCCACGACGGATATTACGCTGGGTGGCGAATTTGTCGTGCTTCTGCTTCAAGGCAAAGGCGTCAAATGCTCGAAAAAAACGGCGAATTATAAATCGGTTCAAAAACTGATGGAGCAAATTTGCGCGGAATTTGAAAATGAAATCAAAGACTTCGGGATTTTACTGCGCAGTAAGTCGGACATTGAGTATTTGGAAGAAGTAAAAAATGAAATTCACACTCTTGCCGCAAAAATTCCGGCTCTGCTCAGCGAAGGAATCGGACTCAAATATGATGCCTTTGACAAAGAGAAGATCATCGCCGAATTGGTGGAGCGATACCATGTCACCGAAGTGCTGTCCAATGAGCATCGCATTTCCGACGGATTGAAAAAATATTTTCGCGAAAAAAACATCGAGCATCACTATGACAGAACTTTTGTGCTGGACGGACAGGGCATCGTGATGAGTAAATTTCTAAAGACGGAGTATGTATTTGAGGAATGTTCTCTACATGTCAATTTTTTGGAAGCGCTCTGCGTCATTGATGTGAATGCGCCCTTTCTTCGATACGATGCACTTCGCGAGCAGAAAATTTTACAGACGAATCAAATCGCCTTTGAAAAATCGATCCAAATTATAGAGCAGCTTGGACTCTCGGGAATCGTGATGATTGATTTTATCACGATGATGAAAAAAGAGCAGGCGACATTTGAAGAATTCATCGCCAAAATGCTATATAATAGGAAGAAACACATCACGAGTTGTCAGATGACCGAAAGCTCCCTTTTGCAGCTCATTGTTTCGCGAAGCAAACAAAATATCATCACATCGATTGCTCAGACCTGTCCGAACTGTCAAGGCAGCGGGAAAATTCTTTCCAATGCGATGATGTTGGATGATTTTGAAATTCGATTGCTCGGAAGCGGAATCGATTTTGAAAATCGGATGTTACAAATCGAAGTGCCGATGCATTTTGACGAAGATGATATCGCCAATCTGAAAAAGATATTGGAAAAATATAATATTCGATTCGAAATCAATTTGCAAACAAAAAATGAAATCGGATTTTGCTATGCAAAAGAGAAACCGTAATTTTCTTCCGACTTTTGAAAGGGATTTTCGCATGCGGATTCCGTTTTTTTGTAAAAAATTTTAATAAATTTGCCAACATTGGAGCAAAGATATAGAAAAAAAGATTAAAAAAGATTATAATAAGAGAGTGAACAAAATTGAGACAGCCATTAACAGGAGATTGTTATGAGCAAAGAAAAATTGATTATTCCACAAAATTATTCCAGCAGCCTAAGCCTGATGGAAACCGAAGTGGCAATTAAGGTACTTAAAGACAAATTTGAAAAAGAATTATCTCGAAAACTCAATTTGACGCGCGTTTCCGCTCCTTTGTTCGTGAAAAAGTCCACCGGACTCAACGACGACCTCAACGGGGTGGAGCGACCCGTCGGATTCGATATGCTCGATACGGGCTATTATGCGGAAATCGTACAATCGCTCGCGAAATGGAAGCGGATGGCATTGGGCAATTACGGCGTCGAAGTGGGCAAGGGCATCTACACCGATATGAATGCCGTTCGACGAGACGAAGAATTGGACAATATTCATTCGATTTATGTTGACCAATGGGATTGGGAAAAAGTAATTTTGGAAGAAGACCGAACCATCGATACGCTGATGTCGATTGTGCGGGATATTTACGAAGTGTTCAAAATCACTTCCTACAAGATGAATTACGAATTTCCGCAAATCAATTCGGAATTGCCGAAGGAAATATTTTTTATCACATCGCAGGATTTACTCGACCTTTATCCGAACTTGACTCCGAAAGAGCGTGAATATGAAATCGCCAAAGAACATGGCGCCGTATTCATTATGCAAATCGGGAAATTGCTCTCCAACGGCGAAATGCATGACGGACGAGCGGCCGATTATGACGATTGGGAGCTCAACGGCGACATTATATTTTATTATGATGTGCTCGACATTGCGCTGGAGCTTTCGTCGATGGGAATTCGCGTGGATAAGGAAGCCTTGCTCAAGCAAATCAAAATTCGAGAGCAGGAGCACAAGTTGGAATTTGATTTTCAAAAGAGCGTGCTTGAAGGCAAGGTGCCTTTTACCGTAGGCGGCGGCATCGGACAATCGCGAATCTGTATGTTTTTCCTGCGCAAGGCACATATCGGCGAAGTGCAGGCGTCGATTTGGGATGACGAGACAATCGCCATCTGCAAAGAGCACAATATCAATTTATTATAAGAGGGATGGAATGTTTAAACAAAACGCAAAAGTTGTTAATGAAATGGGAATTCATGCGAAGGCGGCATCCCATATTATAAAAATTGCTACCGGATACAAATCAAATATTTTTATCGAATATGAAAACAAACTCATCAACGCGAAAAGCATCGTCAGCATTTTGGCGGCGGCGATTCCGGAGGGCAGCATCATCACGATTTCGGCGGAAGGTGTCGACGAAAAAGAAGCGGTTAAACAATTGGTTCATACGATAGAAGAAGATTATTAAATAGATTGGTTATGTGAAAGGGAGAGCTTATGAATTACGAAAAAATCATTACTCAAATCAAGTCGGTTCGCGAGTTTACGAACAAAAAGGTCGATTTCAATTTGCTTTCAATGATTATCAACGACTTGGCAAATGTTGAAAAACTCAACGACACGCAGCTCGATTTTGTGATTATAGAAGACGGAAAGAAATTTGCAAAGGAATTTGACGGCAAAATCGGATACTATGGCAAGATGATTCCGGCACCGAGTTATATTTTGGTCTTTGGAGAAAATACCGAAGAAGCGAAAATTAATGCGGGCTATTGCTTGGAATGGATTCGATTCGCACTTTGGAAGGCGCAAATCGGCTCTTGCTGGATAAGCACGATGGATAATGTCGATTATCCGACTCTGTTTTCCAAGAAAAACGGCGAGACTCTGCTCGCTTGTATCGGTGTGGGTGAAGAGTATTCCGGTTTGTTCAGAAAAAACACGAATCAAAAATCCGAGCGAAAAGGCGTGGCGGAATTTGTCTATACGGATGCTTGGGGCAGCGAAGTCACTTGGGATGAGCTTAGACAATTGGGATTGGAAGAAATTTTCTATCTCACGAAACTTGCACCGTCTTGGGGAAATGAGCAGCCGTGGAAATTTTTAATCGAGAAAAACGAATGTAAATTATTCATCAATCGCAAAGATAAGAATTTTGATATTGAGACGGGAATCGTATCGCTGTTCTTTGTCAAGGCTTGCGAAAGTAATGATTATCGTGTCAAAGCGAGCTTTCCGCCGGAGGAAACCGCGGAAAGATACGACGATTATGTCTGTCAGGTGATTTTTACATTATAGGGGACAGCGTCCCTTTTTTTATAGGAGAAAACATGGAACAACTAAATGAGCAACAGTCGCTGGCAGTCACGACCATCGATGGACCATTGCAGATTTTGGCAGGTGCCGGCTCGGGAAAGACCAAGGTGATTATCAATCGGATTGCCCATATCATCAATTCCGGTGAATCGCCCGCGAATATTTTGGCATTGACCTTCACCAACAAGGCGGCAAACGAAATGAAAACCAGATTGTACGACTTGATGGGTGAGCCTCATTTCAATATGTGGATTGGAACTTTTCACTCCATCTGTCTGCGAATTTTGCGAACGCATATTGACAAAATCGGTTACACGCGCGATTTTGTCATCTACGATTATTATGACCAGCAGACCTTGGTCAAGGAATGTATGAAGACGCTCAATGTCAATTCGGAGACGATGAAGCCGGTCTATTTTTTGAGCATCATTTCATCGGCGAAGGATGAATTGTTTTCGCCGCAGCGCTATGAAGAAAAATTTGCCATCGATACGCGCAGCAAGACGGAGGCTAAAGTCTATAAAATGTATCAGGAGAGGCTCAAAAAAAATAATGCGGTCGATTTTGACGATATGATTTTTTTGACCATCAAAATTTTAAAAGAAAATCCCGAAGTGCTGAGTTTTTATCAGGACAAATTCAAATATATCATGGTGGATGAGTATCAGGACACCAACCATTCACAATATGTGCTCATCTCTCTGCTCGCGGCGAAGTACCGAAATATCTGCGTCGTGGGCGACGACGACCAGGCGATTTACGGCTGGCGGGGAGCGGATATTCGAAATATCTTGGATTTTGCGAAAGACTATCCGGATGCGACCATCGTCAAGCTGGAGCAAAATTATCGCTCCACACAAAATATCTTGAGCGCGGCGCATAAGGTCATTGAAAAGAATACCGGCAGAAAACAAAAAAAGCTGTGGACGCAAAAGACCAATGATACCAAAATCGAGCTGATTAAGTCGCAGGACGACCGATTGGAAGCCAAGAATGTGGCGCGCGAGATCAAGAAACTCAAATCCGATTTTCAAAATAAAGATATTGCGATTTTGTATCGAATCAATGCGCAGTCGCGACTGTTGGAGGAAGAGCTCATCAATGCGCGCGTACCTTACAATATCTATGGCGGACTCAAATTCTACGAGCGTAAGGAAATCAAAGATATTTTGGCATATTTGCGAATCATTTCCAATCCGTCCGACGACATCTCGCTCAAACGAATCATCAATGTGCCGAAGCGAAGCATCGGACTCAAAACGCTCGAGAAAATTGAAATTCAAGCGAATCAAAAAGGAGAATCGCTGTTCAGCGCGCTGCTTGATTTCGAAAGTCTGGATATTTCAACCAAGGCGAAAAATTCAATTCGTGTATTCATTTTGCTGATCAGCTCGCTCAAATCAATGAGCGAAGTGATTTCCATCGATGAGCTGATTGAAAAAATCGTGATGAACTCCGGATACATCAATGAGCTGATGGAAGAGGGCGAGATTGAATATCAAAGTCGCATGGAGAACATCAACGAATTGAAATCCGTTGCGAATGAATTTGTGCACAGCAGCGAAGACAAATCGCTCGAAGCATTTTTATCCACTGTGGCACTGACAAGCGACATCGATGTGTATGAAGAAGGCGAAGATGTCGTCACGCTGATGACGCTGCACAGCTCGAAGGGACTCGAATTTCCGGTCGTCTTTATCACGGGAATGGAGGAGGGCATCTTTCCTTCCGCAAAATCGTTGATGAGCGATATTCAAATCGAAGAGGAGCGCCGTCTGTGCTATGTGGGAATGACGAGAGCGAAAGAAAAGCTCTATCTCTCCTATGCGCTCGGACGAAATTATTTCGGCAAATACAGCGCGCAGCTCGTATCTCGCTTCATCAAGGATGTACCGCAGGAGCTGATTAACGGCAAGGTGGACAGGCAGAGCAATCAATACGGCGGTTATTCGCTTGTGGATAAATACAAAAAGAAAAGAGAGATGGTCGCGCAGATTGATAACAAGCCGAAGTCGGTTGACAGCTTTGACATGGGGGATGAGATTATCCATCCGGTTTACGGCAAAGGAAAGATTGTCGCCAAGAGCGATTCCGCATATACCATCGTATTCGGTAAAACAGGCATCAAAAAAATTGATATAAATTTTGGCAAAATGACCAAAGCATAGGAGGAAAAATGATAAACAATTTATTGAATCTGATTGAGGAATCCAAATCCGTCCATCATGCGGAAAAAGCATTGTCCGTATATTTGGAGAAGAATAAGTTTAAAAAACTGGATATTGAAAAACCGTTCAACTTAAAAAAAGGCGGCAAATTCTATATTGCAAAAGACGGCGCGGTACTTGCTTTTCGCATAGACACAACCGATTTGTTCAAAATTGTCGTATCGCATACGGATTCGCCGACGCTCAAAATAAAATCCAATCCGGATATCGATGCCAACGGCTACCACTTATTGAATATGGAAGTATATGGCGGTCCGATTCTGAATACTTGGTTTGACAAACCGCTTTCGATTGCCGGAGTTGTGCAATATCTTGAGAAAGACAAAATGGTAGAGAAATTGGTCGATTTCAATCGTCCGATTTGTACGATTGCCAACTTGGCAATTCACATGAACCGCGAAGTCAACAATGGCGTGAAAATCGACAGGCAAAAAGACCTCAAACCGGTTCTTCAGGTTTACGGTGAGGAAGCGGACAAAGAAAAATTTGCGGATATTTTGGCGAAGGAGCTCGGCATCGACAAGGAGAATATCCTGTCCTATGAATTGAATTTATACAATGTTCACCCACCGATTCTTTTCGGGTTGGAAAATGAATTTGTGCAATCCGCAAGATTGGACAATCTGTCGATGGCGATTTCATCCATCGAAGGCTTGGTCAAGAGCAAAAAAGGAGTCGGCATCAGCATGGCGGCATGTCTCAACAATGAAGAAATCGGCTCTCAGACTTTGAGCGGCGGAGATTCCAACTTCTTAGGCAATATGCTTGAGCGAATCGCCATCAATTTGGGCATGAATCGAGAGGATTATCTGATTGCGCTTGAAAAATCCTTTGCAATTTCGGCAGATTTGGCACATGCCGTTCACCCGAATTTCTCCGACAAAGCCGATTTGACCAATCGTCCGGTGATAAACAAAGGATTCGTAATCAAAAATTCTTCCAACAAACGCTATGCGACGGATTCCAAATCGGAAGGCTATCTCGTGAAATTGGCGAAGAAAAACAAAATCGATTATCAAACCTTCTTCAACAATTCCAACGAAGTCGGCGGCTCATCGCTCGGCCCGATCGTTTCGGCAAAACTCCCGATGCGTACCATCGATATCGGAAATCCGATTTTGGCGATGCACTCGGAGCGTGAAACCGGCGGAGTGAAAGACTATGAAGGCATTATCAAATTATTTACCGCATTTTATGGAGACAAATAATGACAGCAGATTTTGCAAATTTTATGCAAAGCAAATTTGACATCAGTGAGGAGATTTTGACAATGGCGGCGGAAACCGATAAGGAGCTGCTGCCATTGTTTGATGAAATCCAAAAAATTCAAGAGTATAATATTTTTAAAGTTACCCATGCGATGCAAAAAGCGCGACTGTCGGACAGTCATTTCGCATGGAATACGGGATACGGCTACAATGATGCCGGTCGTGAAAAAACCGAAGAAATTTTTGCAAATATCTTCGGCGCGGAAGATGCCATCGTTCGAGCGAGCATTGCCAACGGAACGCATGCGCTGGCGCTTTGTCTTGCGGGAATTCTCAAATCGGGTTTCGAGCTCATCGCAATTTCGGGCAAACCCTATGACACTTTGGACAAGACTATCGGCATTTCGCCATCTTATCATTCATTGATGGAAAAGGGAGTCGATTACAAGCAAATCGAGCTTTTACCGAATGGCGATTTCGATTTGAATACCATCAAAGAGACGATTCAGACATCCCGAAAAAAGAAGATGATTTATATTCAGCGCTCGAAAGGATATTTTCGACGAAGAGCGTTGACCATCAAAGACATTGAATATATCGTGAAAGAAATTCGTCAGTTGGATTCCGAAGCCGTCATCATGGTGGATAATTGCTATGGCGAATTTATGGAATACCAAGAGCCTACCGAAGTCGGAGTGGATTTGATGGCAGGCTCGCTGATAAAAAATCCGGGAGGCGGTTTTGCCGTATCGGGCGGCTATATCGCGGGACGGAGCGATTTGGTAAATCTTGTTGCGGAGCGCATGACCGCGCCGGGAATCGGGAAGGAATGCGGATTGACATTCGGCACGACGAGAATTATGTTGCAGGGGCTTTTCATTGCGCCGATGATTGTCGCCAATGCGAAAAAAGGAGCGATTTTCTGTGCCAAACTTTTTGAAAAAGCCGGATTCGAAGCATTTCCAAAATTCGATGAAGAAAGAAGCGATATTATTCAGTCGATCGCGATGAATTCCGAGCAGGAGATTATCGCATTTTGTCAAGGAATTCAAAAAGCGGCGCCGGTGGATTCTTTTGTTTCGCCGGAGCCTTGGGCGATGCCCGGATATGACAGCGAAGTCATTATGGCGGCGGGCGCTTTTGTGCAAGGCTCATCCATCGAGCTCAGCGCCGACGCGCCGATACGCGAGCCATATACCGTATATTTTCAAGGCGGCTTGACATACGAGCATTCCAAACTCGGAGCGATGCTCGCTTTGCAGGAAATCAGAAGGAGGGGAGAAAATGTTCATCGATAACAAGGCAATGTGCAATCTTGTTTTTTGTATTCCCAAAAAGGATAGAACGACTCAAAGTTTGAGCAAATTGCTCAAGGAGCATCCGGAGATACAATTCGTTTCTTATGTCGGATTCGACTTCGGCGGAAACGGAACGGATGAGCGAATTCCGATTTCGTTGTTCTTGGACGATATCGAGAGACAGCTCGAGCTTGGCGTGCAGACCGACGGCTCCAGCGTTACCTTGCCGGGCATTGCGACGCTGGATGATGCCAGAGTGATTATCCTGCCCGACCGCTCGGTCGATTGGTATGTCGATTACAATTACAGCAGCATCGATATTCATGGGAATTATGTAGGGACATTGATTATTCCTTCTTTTTTGATTCACAACAACCGCATGGTTTGCTCACGCTCGATTTTAAAAAGGGCGGCGGAGCGACTGAAAAAAGAGAGCATTCGATATATCCAAGAGAAAAAAGATTTTAAAGACGAAATCGGAATCACCGATGAGGAACAGGTCGAAGAAATTTTGCTCACCTCAGCAACGGAGCTTGAGTTTTGGGTAAAATCGCCGGAAGATATCGCCGACGAAGAAAAATTATCCGTTTCCCAAACGCTCAAAGAGCAATATTGGAAACGCACCGAAGGAAATGTTCGCTCGGCGATGGAAAAAACTTTGGAGATTATGGAAAAATACGGTTTTGAGCCGGAGATGGGACATAAGGAAGTAGGTGGGGTAACTTCGCAAATCAGTCCGAACGGAACGCAGGTTCATGTCATGGAGCAATTGGAAATCGACTGGAAATATTCTTCCGAAATCAAAGCCGCCGATGTGGAAATCATCGTGCGAAATTTGGTCAAAGAAGTGTTCAATCGATACAATTTGGAAGTGACCTTTTCCGCAAAACCGATTGAGAATGTAGCGGGCAGCGGAAAGCATACCCATATCGGAGTGGCGGCGCGATTAAGCTCCGGACGAGTCGTCAATCTCTTTACACATAAGGATTATCGAAATAATTTTGCGAGCAGCTTTGCACTCTCCTCACTCATGGGCATACTCAAAAACTATGAAGTCATCAATCCTTTTGTAGCACCGTCCATCGATTCGCTCAATCGACTCAAGCCGCATTTTGAAGCGCCGATTTGTATCGTATCTTCATTGGGACGCTCGGTCGACATTCCGTCGCGCAATCGCTCGATTTTGATTGGACTTATCAAAGATATGGAATCCCCGATGGCGACGAGATTCGAATTGCGCTCACCGAATCCGCTGACCAATGTCTATTTGGTATTGGCGGCGAGCTATCAGGCGATGGTTGACGGAATTCAAAACGCCGGCATGAAGATGAACTTGGAGCAGTTGGTCAAGGAGTTCTCCAAAGAATATGGAGAGGACGCGCTATATCTTGAAAAAAATCGAAAATATCGCAGCGAAGAAAATGTTTTTGATTTCTACACCGAGCAGGAGCGCAACGAGCGATTCGGCAAACCGCCTGCAACCGTCTATGACAACATCATCAATTTGGAAAATCATCCCGACAAACTCGAAGTGCTCATGCAGGAAAATGTCTTTACCGAAAAGATTTTGAATTCCTACAAGACATATATTCTCAACACTTGGACTTATGAACTTGCCCATCGAACCATCGACGACAATATCGAAATCGTGCGCAATTGCAAACAGGCGCATATCGATATGGACGATTTGTCAGATTTGGACATCGTCAACTGGACAAAAATCAATGCGATTCGTTGGGAATTGATGAAAGACGGATTGGAAAAGAAATCGGTCTTTGCGATGATTCGAGATGCCATTGAAGCGAAGGACTACAAAAAAGTATCCGAATTACAATTGATTATGAATGAAAAAATCCACGATTTGAAGCTGCATTACAGCCGCTACACCAAAAACTTGTTTTAAAAATCCCTTTCTGTATCTTTAAGACGGATTGACTAATAATATAAAAATAAGACATGATTTGATTGAGGTCGATTGATGGAATTAAAATGGACATTATGCATGGAATGATTATCTGGCTTTACAGAAATAAATTACAACAAATAAAGATAACTATTTCAAAAAAGTATAGCTATCTTTTTTGATAAAACAATCCGGCAAAATCTTAAACGAAAGGGATGTTTGCTTGGGCTTGGGATTTCACTCGTAATCTTGTTTTGAAAATTTTGTTGTGATATAATCAATGGGATTGTTGATGGGAACTACCTTCTCCTGAAAGGAGAACACATGAAAAGTATTCAGGTAGAAAATCCAAAAGAAAAAGCACAAATTGTTGCAGAAGTGTTATACGATTTACCGCAATGGTTCGGCTTGCCCGAAAGCACGAAAGCGTATATTGAAGAATCGCGCGATCTGCCGCTTTGGGCAGCGATGGATAAGGATGAGATAATCGGTTTTATTACGATTCAGGAAACGAGCAAAAGTACGATTGAGATTCATTGTATGGGTGTAAAAGAAACATATCACCGACAGGGAGTAGGCAAATTGCTTTTGCAGGAAGTATTGAATTATGCCAAAGATAAGTATCGATTGATTCAAGTAAAAACCGTTGCACAAGGACATTATGATACCTACGATAAAACCAATGCATTCTATCATTCGGTTGGATTTTTGGATTTGGAAATCTTCCCGACGCTTTGGGACGAATGGAATCCATGTCAAGTGATGGTAATGTCGTTATAACAAGTAAAAACTCCGCTCAAATCAGCGGAGTTTTGCTATAAATAGAATGTAATTCTTTGGAATAAGATGAAACAGTTTCAAACGAAATCCAAATTACAAATCAAAAACTCAAAATAAGATTCGGCCTAAAACACCAAGTCAAAGTACAAAATCCGATTAGCAAATTCAAATCCCGAACAAAAAATCAAAAGCCAAAACGAAATCCACTCTAAAGAACCAAGTAAAAATACAAAATCCAATTTGGAAATTCAAAATGAAAACAAAATAATCTTCCAAATGTGACGAGAAAATCTGAAATGTTTTTGCTCACAAAGCTTAAAAGTGTGTTATAATAAAATGTTGTAAATTTGATATAGTAAGGAAGATTTAGATGAAAAACAAAATAAGAAATGTAGCGATTATCGCTCATGTTGACCATGGGAAAACCACATTGGTGGATTGTTTGCTGAAGCAGAGCGGGATTTTCAGAACCAATCAGGAAATCAGCGAGCGCGTCATGGATTCCAACGATTTGGAAAAGGAGCGCGGGATTACGATTCTTTCCAAAAATACGGCAGTAATGTATAAAGATTATAAAATAAATATTGTAGATACACCGGGACATGCGGACTTCGGCGGCGAGGTCGAGCGAATTCTCAAAATGGTCGATGGCGTTATTTTGGTTGTGGATGCATTTGAAGGTCCGATGCCGCAGACGAAGTTCGTTCTCAAAAACGCGTTGGCGCTCAGCCTGCCGACCATCGTATGCATCAACAAGGTGGATCGACCGGAGGCGAGACCGCAAGAGGTGGTCGATGAGGTCTTGGATTTATTTATCGAATTGGATGCGAATGAGGAGCAGTTGGATTCGCCATTTGTTTTTGCATCCGCCAAATCGGGTATTGCGGGACTTTCACCGGATTCACTCAAAGAGAATATGCAAGATTTGTTCGACACGATTATTGAAAATATTCCTCAGCCGCAGGGCGATGAGAACGGCTCGCCGCAGATGTTGATTTCGACGATTGACTACAATGATTACATCGGTCGAATCGGGATCGGTAAAATCGAGCGCGGGACGCTCAAGGTCGGCTCGGAACTTTATATTGCAAATTATGAAGACGAAAGCGTCGGTTACAAAGTCAAGATTGGAAAACTTTATGACTACATCGGTTTGAATCGTGTCGAAGTGGAATCCGCAGGCGTCGGCAGCATCGTAGCGGTGTCGGGAATTGAAAATATCAATATCGGGGACACGATTACGGATACGGAAAGCAAAGAGGCTTTGCCATTTGTCAAAATTTCCGAGCCGACGATTTCGATGACATTCTCCGTCAACGATTCGCCATTTGCGGGTCGTGAAGGAAAATATGTCACTTCCAGACAAATTAAGGACCGTCTGCTCAAAGAACTCAACACGAATATTTCGCTTCGGGTGGAGGAAACAAGCTCCGCCGATTCGTTCAAAGTGTCGGGACGAGGGGAGCTTCACTTGACGATTTTGATGGAAACGATGCGACGGGAAGGATATGAATTTCAAGTATCCAAACCGGAAGTTTTGTATCGTAAGGACGATGCCGGCAATCTGCTCGAGCCGATTGAGCGGGCAATCATCGATGTGCCGGACGAATTTATGGGCGCAGTTATTGAAAAACTCGGCTCACGAAAAGGCGAGATGGTCAACATGGGTCAGAGCAACGGCGGCTATGCGCGAGTAGAATTTTTGATTCCGACGCGAGGACTTATCGGATATCGAGCGGAATTTTTGACCGATACCAAAGGAAACGGAATACTCAACACTTTGTTTGAAGGATATGAAAAATACAAAGGCGACATCAGCACGAGAAATGTCGGTTCTCTCGT
>JBGZSM010000039.1:0-4729 GCA_041853585.1 Filifactoraceae bacterium | reverse complement strand
TGCTATTATCTGTGTTATACTTAGAGTGGGTCATGTGGATACTCCTTTACTGATTTTTTGGTCGAACTTAGTATACAGTATCTTCATGACTTTTTCTATACTTATTTATTACTATGCATTTGATTTTACAACTTACCCTTAAAATATCTTTTTTAAATCGGTCAATCTCATGGACTCCGTCATAATATGAATCAATATTATCCTGCCATTCTATGATAGGACCTAAAAATATGCTTATCGCAAGACTTGCTCCGAAACCAAGCGAAATAAAATCCGTCAATTTAGATATTTTATCCAAAACATCTCTTTCCTTAATGCTGAATCCCTCATTGGTAACAATTTCTTTACACAGCTTGTCTATTTTGATGATTTGACTTTCAAAAAATTTGTCCAGTCCTTTTTCTTTAAAAACTTGATCCAATCCTTTTTCAATCAGCTTCCCGTTAACATAGGAAATTTCTTCACTAAAATCACCTGCGACTTTTTGGAGTTTTTCAATTTCGTCGGCAAGTTCATTTCGCTTGGAAGAACGAAGAAAATTTACAAGATTTTCGTCTAAAAGAGCCGCAAGACCCGTATTGAGCGCAAGCTCCACTCCGCTTTTTACCACTTCATTCGTGTTACTATAGTCTTTTTTTCGTACAAATCCCATAGTAAGCAAATTCTTGTTGACAGTAACTTCATGTTCCATCACTCCAATTCCTTGTCCTGTTAGGATTAGAGAACCTTTATATAGTTCTCCGTTGTTCTGATACACTCCGGCAAGATAACCGCTTTGATTCTCCATATAATCATAGTGTTCAAAAAATGCTTCCATTCGTTTTGCAATTTCGGTTATAGCATTCTCCGTTGTTGCATCGCCTTTTTTATAAGGAGCTGCTTTGCCTACAAATGATACCACTTTTTCTCTTATCAATGAAATATCAATTTTTTGAGTTGTTGTGTTTTTAAAAGTATTTTTAAAGTCTTCTTTTGAGTTTAATCCTTTAAAAAAATTTTCGATGTTCTCAAGCGTTCTATCGACCCCTATACTTTCCTCCGTAGGATCTAACTTAAAGTAAATATTTCTCATAATACTTCTCAATTCGCTAACTAGCGCTTGGTGCTTTACTTGATGTTCTCGATACTTATTCTCATCCGGCGTATAGAAATGCTCTTTAAATACTCGAACGGCAAGTCGATCTCCTTTCGGGATATGTCCTTCCTTCCCCTCCTTTCCTATTTCACTCATCTTCAAATGAACATCTCGTAAAGTCTCTTCAATATCTTTTAGCTTTACTCCGAATTCCTGTGCATTGTGTGTTGATTTGTTACTGTTTGTCATAACTGTTCCTTTCCGCCTTTCGGCAACTTATTTTTTCTCAGGGTACAATCCCTTTTCTACCGCTTCATTGTAATCATCCACAATAATATTGCGTCCCAATGTAATCTCCACTTTATTTTTTCCAAAAATATCTAAAAAATGAAATCCCTGCGTTTCGGCTCTTGTTACATATTGTAACGAGAACACATCTGCCATCCCATCCAGTCTCGGTCGTTTGGCTCGTTCTGTCAATGCATTCTTCCGAAATAAATCCACCACCACCTTTCTATCCGCTTCATTCATATTGTAGATATATACATATCCGTTTTTGATATTCCCCTCTGCTTTTGTTCCATCTTTCAATGTCGTATCTTTGTGTTCAAAACTGATTTGTTCATGCAGCGGATAAAAGAATTTGTTCTCTAACATGGAAAGCGTCGCCCATTTTGATCTTTCTACATCCACCGCTTCATCATCCAAATAGATAAAAGTTATATCTACAACTTCTCTATATCCTTCTCTTAGAAAAAAGTCTTCATCAAAACCTTTCCCGAAATCGTATGGTTCTTCATCTGAACCCATACCGTCCGGACTTATACTTTTTGGCTCGGTGTTTATAAAAAACAATACACGGTCACTCAATCCTGACTCGTCCACCATCTTTCGGATGCGTTGGTTCAATAGATATTGATACATCATACTTTGAAAATGATCGACTACTACATCTTTTTCTACGGAATAGGTTTCAAACATCAGTTCCGGATTATTCTTGTATAAATAAAAACCCAAATACAAATGAACGAGTTCCACATTATATTTGCTCATTACCGCTCCTGTCATAATATCTTCGTGACTGTCCGTTATTCCACCTCGGGAAAAAAACTTATACTCAGAATCCTTCGTTTCATAATATGGTGTTTTAAGTAGTGCCATATCTACTGTGTAATGCTCATCCTTTAACAATAAGTCAATCGGTTTTGCTTCTTTTATTTCTTCTTTGCTATGTCTTTCTAACACATCGGGGTCATAGCTTTTGATTATTGCCTCAAACTCTTCCACTCCTTGATTGATATATTTTTCAACCCATTCTTTATCTACCAAATCTCTCAACTGAGTATAAACTAAATCTATATCCGCTTCGTTCTCTTCTTTAAAGATTTTGAAGAAGTACCAGCAAATCTTTAACTTCATCATGCTGTTGGGATTGTCAATAATTTCTTCCGCTTTTTTCTCGCCCAACATATAGGCTTTGGCATCCGCATTGACATATTCCACCTCTGTTTGCAACACAAATGGAACATCTTGGTATGCCGGTGCTTTTTCTTGCAAGAATGTTTTGAGTTCTTTTTCCAAATGCTTGTTAAAGAGCTCGTTGAGCTCTTGTTGCGGCTTGGTCAAATCTTCAAAGTACAGCCCGTTGCGAAAATGTCTGCTGTATTTCAAATCTTGAGCCAATACGACTTTTTGAATATGCTCCTTGTCTTTTTGCTCCGCTTCTTTTACCATATCACTACCATATAGCATATCCGAAGACACACGACTTCCACCGCATCCCGTCAGTAGCAATATCATTACCAATAGCAAAACAACGAATTGTTGAAGTCTGTTTTTGGTTTTATTTTGGATTTTGTTTTTCATAATCTCACACTCTCTTCATTTTTATTATTGATAACAATTTCTTCGCAGAGGAACTTTTATCAATACCAACTTCCCTATCTTAATAGAATATTGGTTCCGATTAGAAAGTTACCTCAATGTAATACTCTCTTTGACATTCTTCACAAATGGTTCGAGGAAGAAGCTGATGATTCGTCTTCTCCCGGTTTTTATCTCTGCGGAAACGGACATTCCCGCGCTGAGTCGTTGTTCTTTTCCATCCACTAGAACGGTCGGATTTTTTAGTGCCACTTTGACTCGGTAGATCAGTCCCAGTTTTTCATCTTCAAAGGCATCGGGGCTGACGGATTGGACGATTCCTTCCACCATGCCGTAGCGTTGGTATGGAAAGGCATCTACTTTGACTTCTACTTGTTGTCCGACATGAACGAATCCGACATCTTTGTTTTGTAAGGATGCTTCGACCAGCAGCGGTGTACCGTCCGGCACGATGGTCATGATGGGTTGTGCCAATGTAACGACGCCGCCTACGGTATTTGTCGATAGTCCATGAACGGTTCCGTCAATCGGGGATTTGAGGGAGAACAGGTCGATACTTTTTTGTACTTTCTCGATTTGATTCTCCACATCGAGTAGGAATTTTTCTTTTTGGACGAGCAAATCTAAGATGCTTTCATTTTTCTTGATGTCTAAATTGTCTCGATTGGAGAGTGATTCTTCGTACTTTATTTTTTCCTGCTCAATGCGTATTTGTTGGAGCTGTATCTCATTTTGTTTATCTTGAATTTCCGCTTTGGCATTTTCCCAGCTCATCTGTCGGTTGATTTTCTCAAGCTCGGCTTTGGATTGCTCGGCTTCGTAGGTGTTTTGCGCAATTTCCAGTTGGTGCCGGATCTGCTCCCATTCGCTTTTGGCAAGTCCGCCGGCTTGATAGAGTTCGCTTGCTACCTGTTCTTCTTTGCGCAATGCTCGGACGCGCTCTTCGGCGGCTTTGAGTCCGATTTCTATCTCGCCTTTGGAATGGGCGAGGATGCGCAGGTTTTCTTCTCTTTTTTGAAGGGCGGACAATTCGTTTTGCATTCGAACAAGCTCGTTTTCACGAATGGCGACCTGTTCTTCATTTTGTTTGCTGATCAAATCCAACACATTTTTTTGTCCTTCAAAGTCGGAGTCGCGATATTTGGCCAGCAGGATGAGATTGTTCTGCGTTTCTCGATCCAAATCATATTCCTTTATTTTTTCTTCAATTTCTTCGCCGTCCAAGATCATATTGAGCAATTGGATTTCCACTTCGGTCGCTGTTTTGCTTTTTTTGAGTGTATCGATATCGACCTGTTTGATCGTGGAATCCAGTTCAATGAGCAATTGGTCTTTGCTTACTTTTTGTCCTTCTTCGAC
The DNA here is from genome assembly GCA_041853585.1 of Filifactoraceae bacterium. Classification (GTDB taxonomy): domain Bacteria; phylum Bacillota; class Clostridia; order Peptostreptococcales; family Filifactoraceae; genus JAUNKE01. The sequence goes on along the minus strand of JBGZSM010000039.1, from coordinate 411 downwards.
ATGGATGGCGGTGATAATTCCTTCTTCGATGGGTTGTACGACTTTGATTCGTCCATCGGGTGCCACTTTGCCGCGTGCTACGGCGACTTCGTCGACTTTGCCGAGGGTGGACCAAGTCAGGGCGATGAGCAGTATGCCGAAAATACTCCAAATGATGAATCGCCCAAGTGGCGATGCCGGAGTTTCGGCAATTTCGAGTGCTGCCGGAAGAAATTGATTGGATAGCTTTTTGCTTTCCCATGCTTTGAGTTTTTCCTGTTTGTTCCGATAAATGCGCAAAGCTTTTTGATGGATTTTGAGTAAATTCCCGGCTGCTTTTTTGGTAAATTCTTTCTTGTTTTTTGGATTTGTCGATTCATTTTTTCTCAATTTGTTTTTCTTTTTGTTTTTGTTTTCTTCTTTCTTTATTCT
>JBGZSM010000038.1:0-30705 GCA_041853585.1 Filifactoraceae bacterium | reverse complement strand
TCACAGATTTATGCCCTTTTCAAGCCTCAAAAGTCGGTCGACCTCCCGCAGTCGGAATCCCGAAAAGCATTCATTTTTCAAAATTCCTTCTCCGAGTCAAAATTTGAGTATTCATCGACTGACTTTTTGGGTTTCAAACATAAATCTCAAAATGAAAATACGATTCAAAATAATAATCTGTCAACGGGAAACGGAAAGTAGGATGTGGGATTATATTTTTGAATTGTAAACGACGAATCCAAAACCACAATCCTGTTTTAAAATCGCAAAATCATTGTTGAAGCATTTTGCCAAAATGAAATTTGAAGTCACCAATTTTTTCCCGAATTTTAAAAATCGAAAATCAAAATGCAACCTCATACTCATACCAATCGCTATTCAAATGCATATTAAGAATCCTAACATATAGGCTTATATTTTTATCCCAATGTATTTCTTCCTATTCCATCTTCCCTTGCGATATGGTATAATTGATAAAAAGAATTCGGCAAAGGAGTAGAAGGATGGATGCTAATGTTGAACACGCAATTTTAAAAACCTTACTGTTGATTCAAGAAGATATTCGAGAAATCAAAGTTGAATTGGCTGAAGTCAAAAGCGATTTGGATCAAGTTAAAAACGAATTGGCTGAAGTTAAAGATAGGCTCACAAAACTGGAAGATACCGTCGTAATTGTTAAACAAGATTTAGCTGATTATGTTGAAGCAACAAGAACCGGTTACAACAAGTTGAACAAAAGGGTCACTGAAATTGAAAAGGTTTTAAAAATCGGGTAGATAATAAGCCCGTTTTTTTTGTGCATTTTTTTGCTGTTCAAAACGAACAAAGCACTCCGAAGAGTGCTCTGGCAAATTATATTATTATACAAACTGAATCGCAATCCAAAAATATGTCTCGGTTTTTCGAGCACATTTTGATTGTAATACTAAATTTTCGTTTCAAAAACTGTATCATTTTTGGACACTTCATCTCATTCGAACTTAGTATTTGGTCGGTTCCGGATATTCTTCCCCGAAGGTCTCAACGGTGACGCTTTCCATCACTTCATCTGCTTTCGGTCTGTCTTGCATATCGGTTTTAACCTTTTCGACATCCATTACATATTCCAATCCTTCAATCACCATTCCGAAGCCGGCATAGTTTTCATCCAGATGCGGCGAAGTGGAAGTCATAATAAAGAATTGCGAACCCGCTGAATTCGGCGCCATGCTGCGCGCCATCGAAATGACGCCCGGCGTATGTTGCAAATCATTTTGGAAGCCGTTGGAGGTAAACTCGCCCTTGATATGATATCCCGGTCCGCCCGTTCCCGTTCCGGTCGGGTCGCCTCCCTGAATCATAAAACCTTGAATGATTCGATGAAAAATCAGTCCGTTGTAATATCCTTTTTGCACAAGATTGACAAAGTTGTTTACGGTATCCGGCGCAATTTGCGGATACAGCTCAATTTTTACATCGCCTCTATCTTTAATTTTCATCGTTACGATTGGATTCTTTTTCATATTGCTCCTTCTTTCTGTTAAAAAATTTTTCGGTTATCCATTTTTTGATTATCCGGATTGGACTTTTATCCCAAATTATATTTTTTTCGAAGCGCCGTTCGCGCCGCGCCAATCATATAGAGTGAGCCGGCATAAATAATCGTCGCATTTTCTTTTGTGCCGAACGCTTGGGCATATTCCACCGCGTCTTCGATTCGCTCCCGAACCGTGATATGCGCATCCTTCTGCTGATATTTCTTGATGATGGCGCTCATCTCATCGGCGGTTGCCGCTCGCGGACTGTCAGGCAAAGTCACGACAAAATTTTTCGCAAGCGGTGCGAGCAACGACAAAGTCCCGTCAATATCCTTGTCTTTGAGCATTCCGAACACGAGCAGAATTTCCTTGTCTGCCAAAAAATCCTTGATGTATTTCGAAAGTACGCTCGCTCCGTCCAAATTGTGCGCTCCGTCGAGTATCGTCATCGGTTCGGTGAGGAGAAGTTCAGTTCGGCCTTTCCACTTGGCTTTTTTTGCCGCCTTTTTGATTTCGTCATCGTTGACCGCTCGAATCTCGCCCAACTGCTCCAGCAAGCAAATTGCCGTAAGCGCCGTCACGAAATTTTTTACCTGATGCGCTCCTGTCATCGAGATGGAAATCTCGTTGAATTTTCGTCCAAGCACTTCGACATCGAAGGTCTGCCCGAAAATATCGCCGGATTTCATCACGAGCGAATCGGGATTGGTGATGACGAGCTGCGAATTGGTATCTCTGGCACGATTTTTTATCACTGCTTCAACCTCAGGCGATTGATGGTAAAGCACCGCCGGCTTGTTTTCTTTGATGATGCCCGCCTTGGTCTGTGCAATTTTCAACAAATCGTCACCCAAATAATCGACATGGTCGATGCTGATGGAAGTGAGTACGGAGAGAGCCGGTTCGCAAGTATTGGTCGCATCGAGCTCTCCGCCAAGTCCGACTTCAAGCACGACCCAATCGACTTGTTGCTCATAAAAATATTGGTACGCCGCAGCGGTCGTGATTTCAAATTCGGTCGGCTCCGGATTTCCTTCCGCCACATATTTGTCGATGGCAATTTTGGTCTTGCCGATCATCTCCGCCAAATCCGAGTTGGCGATATTCTTCTTGTTGATTTGAATGCGCTCGTTAAACTCCTCCAAAAAAGGCGAAGTATAGAGTCCGACGCGATAGCCCATTTCCTCCAACATCTCGGCGATAAATGTGGAAGTGGAGCCTTTTCCGTTGGTTCCGCCCACATGGATAATTCTGAGATTTTTCTCCGGATTGCCGAGATGGCGCAAGATATTGCCGATGGAATATAATCCGAGCGCCGTTCCTTTGGATGCATTTTCGAGATATTGCATCGCTTCATTGTAATTTACCATTTGATTGATTCTTTCTCCATTCAAAAAATTGTTCTATTTCCGCCGTGTTCACATCATATTGCTCGTAACGATATTCAAAATCATTCGTGCTGCAAAAGTATGAAGCAAAACGGTTTTTTGCATAAACCGACATCGCCAAATGAATGTAATTATTTTTCGCCCATCGTATCAATTCGGTTCCGATGCCCTGTCGTCGATAGGTCTCGTCAACCACGACGGCGATGATGCTGCCGTCTTTCTCAATCATGACAAAACCAACGATTTTTCCATCTCTTGTCGCCACCACGATTTCACAATGCGGCAAATAATCCTCCTGCATGTGGCTCAGTTGCTCATCCCAATAGCTTTTATCCACAAAATGATGCGCCAAACTAATATTTTTGAGCCAAAGCGAAAGAATTTCATCCTTTTCATCTTCTCGTAGTTTTCGTATCATTTTTTGCAAAACTCCTCGTTTAAATTTTTCTTATTGATTTGAGATATTAAGCTCAAATTGCCATTTTGTTTTCAAGATTAAATTTCAATTTTGATTTTCCATTTCAAAATCCTATCGGAAAAGTCAAATTTTCTTCTATTCCCCGACGGTGTTTTCAACCATCACGACTTCGCGATTCTCAATTGCTTCCTGCACGAGCTGCTCGACATTTAATTTTTCTTCCGCGAGCAAAATTTTCTCCATCTTCGGCCGCGTCGCCGGCTTCTTCGGCAAAAATACGGTGCAGCAATCCTCCTCGGGAATGATGGATATGTCAAAGGTATTTATTTTTCGTGCCACATCGATGATTTCTTCTTTGTCAAAAGAAATGAGCGGTCGAATCACCGGCAGAATTTCCACCGACGCATTGGTCGCGGTCAGTCCTTCGATGGTTTGCGATGCGACCTGCCCGATGCTTTCGCCGGTTACCAAAGCGCCCGCGCCGACTTCCAGTGCCAACTTTTCGGCAATTCTCATCATAAATCGTCTGGACAAAATCGTCATCAGCTCCTCGGGACAATTTGCCGAAATTTCCTTTTGTATTGGCAGCAGATTGACCTTGTGAATCACAATTTTTCCGGTATAATCCATCAAAGTTCGCACCAGTCGCTCCACTTTTTGAAAAGATTTTTCGCTTGTAAAAGGAAACGAATGAAAGTGCACCGCTTCGACGGACAGCCCTCGCTTACTCGCCAAGTAGGTCGCAACCGGCGAATCGATTCCGCCCGACAGCAGACTCATCGCCTTTCCGTTGATACCCACCGGCAGCCCGCCGACTCCCATCATCTTGTTCGTGTATAAAATGTTGATACCTTCGCGAAGTTCCGCATACAGATGCAAGTCGGGCAAATGCACATCGACTTTCGCTTTCTTTTGCGCATTTGCCAAAATGTGGCCGGCAATGTCACGCACCATTTCAGGCGAAGTCATCGGAAAATTTTTGTCGGTGCGTTTGACTTCGAGCTTAAAAGTCTGGTAAGCATCTTCCGCCATCATCAAATCGTAGAGCTCCTTCGCCTTCTCCTTGAGCAAGGCATAATCGCCGACAAATTTGACAGCGGGACTGAAACTCACTACGCCGAACACCTTGCTCACGCGCTTCATCACTTGCGGCATAATCGCTTCATCGGCGTCGATGTAAATTCGCCCATCTCCTTTATAGACCTTGTAGCCGCTGAGTCCGAACAGAGAGCTTTTGATATTGCTCATCAGCTTTTTTTCAAAAACGGCGCGATTGTCGCCTTTGATTGCGATTTCGCCGTTTCGTATGATAATTGTGTTAAACATTTTTTATCCTTTATACTTTGTAATTTTTCGAATATCCGAAACCGCCGATTCAATTTCGCGAACCGCGATATCTATTTCTTCCTTATTATTATAGGTGGAAAAAGAAAAACGAATCGCCGAATTTCTTTGTTCATCGCTAAGACGAAGCGCTTCCAACACGCGTGACGATTTTTTCTTCGCCGAGCAAGCCGAGCCGCCGGAGACAAAAATATTTTTCGCCTCCAAAGAATGCAGCAAAATTTCCGCCGGCACACCCAAGAAAGAGATGTTGACGATATGGCTCGCCCCGTCGTCCGCAGAATTGATACTGATTTTTGGAACGACAGCTATTTTTTCCAAAAAATAGCTTCTGAGTTCTTCGCGTTTTTTCGCATTTTCTTCAAAATTCGCCAAGCCGATTTCCACCGCCTTGCCTAATGCCAAAATTCCCGGCACATTTTCGGTGCCCGAGCGATTTCCGCCTTCCTGTCCGCCGCCGAAAATCAGCGGTTTGAATTTTTCCACATGACGCACATAGAGCGCACCGACTCCCTTGATACCATGAATCTTGTGAGCGGATATGCTCAAAAAATCAATTTGCGCCGCTTCGACATCAATGGGATATTTCATATAGGACTGAATCGCATCAACATGAAAAAGCGTGCGCGGATTCTTTTTCTTAATCATCTTGCCCAATGCCGCGATGTCAGTGATATGGCCGACTTCGTTGTTGACATGCATGAGCGAAACCAAAGCCGTCTTTTCGTCAACCGCATCGACGATATCCTGTAGCTGAATCTTTCCATTTGCCGGCAGTATCCGAATAATCTCCTGATGATTGCGCTCGGTATTTTCCACCGCCTTCATCGTCGCGTCATGCTCATAGGCGCTCGTGACGATGCGCTTGCCTTTTTGCATCATGCTCTGAATGACACTGTTGATGCTCTCCGTTCCGCCGGAGGTAAAAATAAAACTCCCTTTCTCCGCCGAAACCGAGCGTTTGAGCAGCGCGCGTACATTTTCAATTTTTTTGGAAACCGCAATCGCCCGATTATAGATGGACGATGGGTTGTAATATTCCCGCAAACTTTCATTAACGACTTCAATGACTTCTTCATAAGGTCTCGTCGTCGCCGCATTATCAAAATATATTTCTTTATTCATTTTCTCATCTCCACAGCCTATTATAACATTTTGAATGTAGAATATGTAGATTAAAATAGAAATTTTTGCGAAAGGTCTTGAATAGTTCCCGTATATATCATACAATTTTAGTAGAACGACAAAGGAGAAAAACCAAATGAAGAAACCTAAAATCGCAATTATTTTTACCGGCGGAACCATCTCCATGAGCGTGGATGAAGAAATCGGCGCTGCCATTCCCTCGCTCAACGGCCAGGATATCATTTCAATGGTAACGAATATCGACAAGCTCGCCGATATTGAAATTGTCGAGTACTCCGAAATTCCGGGACCGCATATCGGCTTTGAAATGCTTTTTGATATTCGAAAGATCATTTTGGAATTGTCGGAGCGGGAAGATATCTCGGGAATCATCATCACGCACGGAACGGACACTTTGGAGGAATCTGCGTATTTTTGGGATTTGACGCTGAATATTCGAAAACCGGTTGTCGTCGTCGGAGCGATGCGCAACAGCTCGGAGCTCGGATATGACGGGCCTGCCAATTTGGCGGCGGCGGTCTGTACGGCAATTTCTCCGAAAGCTGTCGATAAAGGCGTTCTAGTTGTACTGAACAACGAAGTGAACACCGCTCTTGAAGTAACCAAGACAAATACTTTGTCACTCAATACATTTCAATCTCGATACGGCCCGATCGGCATTATCGACACCAATGATTTTATCGTCCATCGAAATATTACTGAGCGCGATTTTATCGATACCGACGATGTTGAAAAAAATGTCTTTCTCATCAAATCCTGTATCGATATGAATCCTGAAATTATCGATTTTTATCTCAACCAAGGTGCAAAAGGAATCGTCATCGAAGCGATGGGCCGTGGAAATCTCCCACCGGCATTCATTCCCTACATTCAAAAAGCGGTAAAAAATCGTGTTGCGGTAGTCATCGTTTCACGCTGTCCGTCGGGACGGGTGATGTCGAGCTACGGCTATGAAGGCGGCGGAAAAATGCTCCATGACCTCGGTGTGATTTTCGGCGGCGAACTCTCCGGACAAAAAGCGAGAATCAAACTGATGCTGGCACTTCACAAATCCAAGGATGATAATTATATACGAAGTCTTTTTGAAAGCGTATATATTTATTAATAAATTTGCAGGAGGAATTAAAAATGAACAAATCAATTCAGTGGGATCAACTGGGCTTTGCTTATATGAAGACAAATTGCAGTTTCGTATCCTACTACAAAGATGGAAAATGGGACGATGGTGCATTGATTGAAGAAGAGACGATTACCATCGCACAATCATCGGCAGCTCTGCATTATGGACAACAATGTTTTGAAGGGATGAAAGCATATCGAACCAAAAACAATGAAATCCAATTGTTCAGACCGGACAAAAATGCGGAGAGAATGATTGAAAGTTGCCGAAGACTTTTGATGCCTGAATATCCGGTGGACAAATTCATCGAAGCAGTCAAAAAAGTGGTCAAAGCAAATGAAGAATTCGTTCCTCCATACGGAACAGGTGCAACACTTTACATCCGACCATTTATGATTGGAATTGGAAACAATCTCGGTGTAAGACCGGCTCCGGAATACTTATTCTGCATCTTGGTTGCGCCGGTTGGTGCTTACTTCAAGGGTGGACTCAAACCGGTAAACTTTGTTACTACCGAATACGACCGAGCGGCTCCACATGGAACCGGTGCGGCAAAGGTCGGCGGAAACTATGCAGGAAGTCTTTATCCTCATAAATTGGCAGTTGACGCGGGATTTGCGGATTGTATCTATCTTGACCCGGCAACGCATACAAAAATTGAAGAGGTCGGCGCGGCAAACTTCTTCGGAATTACGAAAGATGATGTTTTTGTAACTCCGCTTTCTCCATCGATTTTGGGAAGTATCACCAAATATTCTTTGCTCGAAGTTGCGGAAAAATATCTCGGACTCAAAACAGAGCAAAGAGATTGCCTGATTGATAATATCGACGAATTCAAAGAAGCGGGCGCATGCGGAACGGCAGCGGTAATTTCGCCAATAGGCGGCATTTCCCACAACGGCAAAATGCATGTATTCTTCAGCGAAACCGAAGTCGGTCCGATTACGAAAAAGCTATACGAAACATTGACCGGAATTCAGTTCGGCGAAGTGGAAGCTCCGGACGGATGGATTGTAAAACTGTAAAAATTCATGATGAAAAGACCTTGCGATTTGCAAGGTCTTTTTGAGTTCACATTGTGTAAGATTTTCCAACTCATTCCAAACTTTCGGATGCACTCTTGCCGGCGAGTGTTCCGGTCGAAAAAGCGATTTGCAGATTGTATCCGCCGGTCAATGCATCGACATCAATCATTTCTCCGGCAACATAGATATCCTTCATCTTTTTGAGTATCATCGTGGACGGGTCGATTTCTTTGACATCGACGCCCCCTCGCGTGACGATGGCTTCTTTGATGCTGCCCAGTCCGGTAATGGCGACGGGCGCATTTTTTATTTTGGCGAGCAAATCATTCATCGCCGTTTTTTTGAGATTGTGGAAATCCACATCGGCATCGTCAAAAATATTTTTGAGCAGATTTTTCGGCAAGAATGCCGACAGCTTGCCGATGATATTTTTTCCATCCTTTTTCTTGAGAATCGTTATGATTTCTTCTTCACTCAATCGCGGCAACAAATCGAGCGTCATGCGCATCGGCGAAGGATTGCCCGTCAGATAAGCGGACGCATCCAGCACCGCCGGACCGCTGATGCCCGTATGTGTAAAGAGAATATCGCCCTCTATCACCTTGAGTTTTTTATTGTTTTCAAAGAGATGAACCGCAACGGGATTGAGCGAAATCCCCGCCGATTTTCGAATCCAGTCGGAATTGGATTGCACACGCACGAGCGACGGCAAGGCGGATTGAATTTTAATTCCTTTTTTCGAAAGCAGATTGCATAGCCCAAAATCCGAGCCGGTCGATGCAAAACTCGCTCCTCCGCCGGCAAAAATAATTTTTTTGCCGTAAAAAGCCTGCCGATTGGTTTCGACCCGATAGGCAAGCGCGTCCTTTTCAAAATCGATAACCTCGCATCCCAAATAGATATCGGATTTCTCTTTGCATTTTCGCCAAAGAATGTCGATAATCTCATCCGCCTTGTTCGATACGGGATAGATTTTTTGGTTTTCTTTTTTAAATCGGATTCCTTCTTTTTCAAAAAAAGACAACAAATCTTTGTTTGTAAAATGATGAAAAGCCTTATACAAAAATTTGTTGTTCCTCGGTATTTTTTCAAAAAAATCAGCGATGTCGATATTGCTCGTGATGTTGCAGCGCCCGCCACCCGTAATGCGCAATTTCTTTCCAACGCTTTCATTTTTGTCGAGCAGAGCGACCTCCCGATTGGATGCGATTGCAGCCATCATGCCCGCCGGCCCCGCTCCGACAATGATAATATCATATGGTTTCATTATATATCCTTCAAATAGTAGTAAATCAATCCTTCGAGATTGTCGTATTCACTGACGGTGATGCTCACGATGCCAAGCTCCTTCATGATGCCGAGCAAAATATTCACGCCGGCAACGATGATGTCCGCCCGCTCCGGCTGTAAGCCGACCACTTTGCGACGCTCCTCCAAGCTGAGCATGGCCAAAGATTTCAAAATGCACTCGACCTCCTGTTTGGAAATCAAACTGTTGTGCACCTTATCGGAATCGTAGCGTGCCAAACAAAGATTGATGGCGGATACGGTACTGATCGTCCCGCCGATTCCGACAATCAGCTTGATGGCATAGCGCTCAATCAGGTCGTTGATGATTTGGATTTCTTTGTCGATGAAATGACTCATGGTGACGGTATCTTCTCCAAATTTGTCGGTCATTCGCACCGCGCCGATGTCGATGCTCTTTTTGAATACGATGCCCTCAATCTGCGAGCCCACGACAAATTCGGTCGAGCCTCCGCCGATATCGATGATGAGGATTCGTCCATTCTCTTTGACACCCTGCGACACGCCGTAAAATCCGAGTTCCGCTTCCAAATTTCCGCTGATGATATTGATTTTGACACCCGTCGTTTTTTCCGCAGCGGCTACAAAGTCCTCGCCGTTTTTGGCATCGCGAAGAGCCGATGTGCCGATTGCAAAAATCTGCTCAACATTTTTGTTCCTTGCCTTTTGAACAAATTCTTCAAAGGAATCGATATTGCGCGAAAAGGTCTCGGGCTCAATCATCCGATTCGCATTGACACCCTTACCCATTCTTGTAATCTTCACTTCTTTTTCCCGATTTTGAAATTCCGCGCTCTGCTCATGCTTGAAATAATCGGTCAAGAGCAACCGCATGGAATTTGTTCCGATATCTATACCTGCAACTTTCATACTTTGTCCTTATTTTTATATTTAGGTTTTCGAACCTATAAACCTGGCTGAAGATAAAACCCAATTCAAAACCATCTTTCAGAGATTTCGTTTGGTTTTCACCGACTTAATTACTTGACGACGATATAGACGGATTCTTCCGGACGCACCATCTTGAGATTTTCTCTCGCCATTTTTTCAATAAACTCCGGATTTTGCGCATTCTCGATAAGCTCCTGCAAATCCTTGATTTCTTTGTCGGCATTCTCAAGCTCCACCTTGACACGCACTTTTTCTTTGGCATATTCTTCCAAAGTAAAATATCGCGATACGACCACCGTACCCAGATAAACCACAAGAGCCAAGGCTATCATCATCAATATCCTCGAAGGCGAAAATTTCGGTTTTTTCACTTCGTTCTTTTGCTCCACCGGCTCAATCGACTTCGGCTGATTGCCAAAACCCTCTCTATCGTGCAAAAATTTATTATCCATTCGTTGCAAAATCCTTTCATAAAATACATCAACGACAAATCAAATAAATCGATTTAGTCAATGATGCTATACATCAGTTCGGCATCTTCTTTTTTCGTACTCTCCAGCAGCTGCTCCACTCGCACCTTGACGATTTTTGTGCCGAATGAAATTTCCAAAATATCGCCGACCTTCACCTTGCTTGATGCCTTTGCCTCTTTGCCGTTGATAAGCACGACACCGGAATCCGATGCATCCTTTGCCACCGTTCGTCTTTTGATAATGCGTGACACCTTCAAATATTTATCTAATCTCATAGTCTTCTCCATTCATTTCGATATATGTATTGTATCAGATAATGCAGCGCTTTGCAATTTTTGAAACAAAAAACCTCTAAAGCATTTCGGTATTTACCATCTTGCTCCGGAAGTTTTTTGCTCAATCTCTAAGATCATTTTTTATTAAAATCCGATTTCAAATCTCTCTTGTATTTTATCCTTTTTGATTCAAATCTCCGAATAATTTTTTCTGCAATTTTTTATCCAAAATGCGACTACTGTTTTTTAGAACATTTTCCGCATTGGCAACCATTTTCTCAACTCTATCGCCCAAGGTCGAATCAATAAATTGCTCCATATCAATTCCTCGCAGGGTAAAAAATAACATCGGGTCTTCATCCAAACGCACAGCCACCCCGTAAAGTGCCGCCGCCACATGCTTGCACATCATCGCCCAATCGGGACAACTGCAATCAAAATCAATCTCCTTCGGCTCCGGAAAAAGTCCACCTTTTTCTTTGAATAATTCCTGCATGTCATCGGGAAAGTCTCCGGATAAAAGCGATTCGATAGTTTCCAGTTTTTTGCCGTATCTCTCCATAATGCTTTGACATTTCTTTTCGGAAAGCGAACGGATGTGAATTTCAACCTTATAAGGAGTTTTTCTGCTGCCCTGTACCTTTGCAAAAATACGCTCTCTTTCAATTTGCAAATCAATGACGGTTCCCGCCTTCACATATCTTTTGCCTCGGTCAATTCGATTTTCGTAATCCGCATATCGCTCCAAATTTTCGCACCAGGCTTTTCCCCACCAACTTTTGGCAATAGTTTTCGAACTGACGACAATCGGATGAAGCTCCTTGCCTTTCTTGGATGCTTTGTCTTTGCTGTTGCTGATATTCGTTTTCAATTTTGAAATCTTCGGCTGTCTGAATTTCTCCATTTCATCCCAATATTTACTCATTCTGCACCTTCAACTCTCAACTCAAATTCATTTGCTTGCTTTGAAAATCCATCCCTATTTACAAATCCAATCTTAAAAGATTTAGAATTTCTTCATCGCTCATTTCTGTAAGCACTTTGTCTTCGCCCGCTCCTATCATTTGCTCGGCGAGTGCTTTTTTGGATTCAATCAGCTCATTGATTTTTTCTTCAATCGTATCTTTGCAAACCAATTTATGCACCATTACATTTTTATCTTGTCCGATGCGAAATGCCCTGTCCGTCGCTTGATTTTCAACGGCAGGATTCCACCAGCGATCAAAATGTATCACATGATTTGCATTCGTAAGATTCAATCCGGTCCCTCCCGCTTTGACGGAAAGCACCATGAACGGAATGTAACGCTCGCTCTGAAATTCCTCCACCATTTTATTTCTTTGCTTTATCGGAGTTGCGCCATGCAAAACGAATCCCTCCGAGTTGAATACCGAGCGCAAAAACTCAGCCAAAAAATCTGTAATTTCCTGAAACTGTGTAAAAATCAAGACGCGCTCTCTTTTTTCATAAATGGTTTCGCAAAGTTCTCTCAGCATGGCGAATTTTCCGCTCTCACTCTCCAAATACACTTCCTGACCTAAATATTGGTCGGGATGATTGCAAATTTGTTTCAGCTTCATAATCGTGGTGAGAATAAGCCCTTTTCTACTCATCCCTTCACTTGTTGAAATCTTTTTCTCCATATCCGCAACCACTTTTTTATACAACACGATTTGCTTTTTGGAAAGTCCGACATAATCGATGAACTCCATTTTTTCCGGTAGATCCGAAATAATACTTTTATCCGTCTTCACTCTTCTGAGAATAAACGGCGAAATCATATTCTTTAATTTTACATATTTTTGAGGTTCTTCCTTCAAGTCTCTGCAAAATTTCTTGAATTCCGACGCCGTACCGAGCAATCCGCCATTCAAAAAATCGAACAAAGACCATAAATTGCTCAAATCGTTTTCGATCGGCGTTCCCGTCATCGCGATTCGCATCGTTGAGCGAATCTTTTTGATCCGTTTCGTCTGTTTGGTTGTCGGATTTTTGATTGCCTGCGCCTCATCCAAAATGAGCACATCCCAATTCTTTTGCAAAATCTCATCAAGCCTACTCACCATTTTGTAAGTGGTTATCGTCAAGAATGATTTTTTGTTTAGAATTTGCTCGCTCAATTCTTTTGCACTTTTGCCGTGAAGAATATTGTAATCCATACTAGGCGTGAATTTTTTAATTTCTCTCTCCCAGTTTCCGAGTAACGAAGCGGGAACTATCAGCAGCGCTTCCGCATTTTTATTTTTCTGTCTGATGTTTTCCAAATACGAAAGTGTCTGCACGGTTTTTCCCAAGCCCATGTCATCCGCAAGACATGCTCCGAATTTCAAATTGCTCATATAATTCAACCACTTGTACCCGTTCATCTGATACGGTCTTAGCTTTGCATTGAGGCTCTTCGGCAATTTCAATTCCTTTATATTCTCCGGATGAGTCAGTTTCTTCATCAGGGACGAAAGCCATTTCCCATTGCTGATTACTGTCGAATCATCTACGAAATCAAGACTTTGTCCATCGATACGAAGAGCATTGAGCAAAGTCATTTTCTCATCCATATTCTCCATATCGGAAAGCAGTTTACGAAGTCGCTCGTGATTCACTTCGACCCACTTCCCTTTTAAAAGCACCAACCCTTCGCCTTGCATCAATATTTTTTCAATGTCACTTTTAGTAAGCTCCTCCCCATCGACTGTAAGAGTCGGTGTAACGGAAATCAATGTGTCAAATCCCAATTTGGACGGCTCTTTTTCGCCGATTTTAATCGTCTTTTGAATGGAACTCGATTGCCTTCTCCACCAGTTGGGAATTCGGCAAAGCACACCTGAGGCTTCTATTGATTCAATTTGTTTTAAAAATGCATAAGCTTCATCCGCTGTTATTTTTATTGGCCAAAATAACTCGCCGCTTTCCATAAAAGAGGCAATCAAATCCGATGTTTTCGCCACATTATTTAAACAGGAGAGCAGCTCTATCAATTTTTCTCTCGAATTTTTGAACTCCACCAATGCATACTCCAGCGGCATATGACTTACTTTACCGTTTGGGTTTTTGGTTGCATAGGTTGCCAAAAACGCAAAAGGATAATCTTCTTCCTTGCTTTCGACCAGATGAAAAAAAATTCTTTCCGGCGTATGCAATCTCTCGCTTTTTTGTGCAAGATACGCTTCCACCTTCCCCTTGTAATTTTGGATTTCATCGGTAAATACAAGCGCCAAGCCGTCAATAATTTTTTGTAGCCAAACTTCAGATACATACTCCGCCCCGATTACAAAAGGCGTTTGAGATAATAAATGACTTGTCGTAATTTCATCTAAACGCACAATCGTGTTTTCTCTTGCAATCTCCACTTCCGGAATTTTTGTCAAAATCTCAAAAAACATTTCCGCTATACGCACTAAAAAAGCCGCCGATTCATTGAGCGCATCCGGCTCAACTTGAAATCCCAATCGATATAGCGAATCAAATGCTTTGTCTTCCCAAAGCTTTCGAGCGGATTCTCTCTTCTCCGCCTCCAAGGTCGCATAATCTATCCTAAATCCGTTTTCCGTAAATATAAAATTCGGTATCAGATAATCCAATTTCATAATCTTTTCACTCCATCTGAAAAAACTTGTGTTCTGCGCTTATTATAGCATTTTCTACCACAAAAAAACAGTAAAGTTGAAAAACTCGTCGAATAAATCAGCACATACCATCCGATTTTAATATCAAACTTCCATTTTTAATTATACACAAAAATTTTCTCTTCCTTTATATATGTCCGAATCTGAAATGAAATTTATCTCCGAATTCGAATATTGATTTCAAATGGAATGAAGTTTATACCCTTTAGTAACTTTCAATACAAGATCGAAGAAATTTCTCCCAACAACCATCACATAAAAAAAGCCCTTCCCCATTTTGAGGAAAGGCTCTTTGTTGTTTCAATATTTATCGATTTGCCTGCAAGAAGTTTAAAATATTCTTCAATGTAATACAAAAAATTGCAGCAGCTCTTGGATTATTTTGTCGCCAATCTTTTTTCAAATCGAATTACCGACAGCAATGTCCAAACCAATCCCACGCTCAAGACAATGTGTCCGAGACCCGAAACTCCGTCCAGCGCTGCCTGCTTCACGACAGTTTGTCCTAAAGACACCACTTCGTAAATACCGATTAACACCATGCACACCAGTGTGAATGTCACTCCGGCGGTATAGATATGAATAGGTTTTTTCAAAACACGAATTTGCTCCGCCGAATAATTTTTTACAATCGCATATAAGATAGACAAAATGATAAATCCCAATACCAAAGTATGCACATGGATTTTGCCCAAATGACCGGGAGCGGTATAATTATAAATCTTTGTAAACTCTCTATAAAACACACCGCCAAGAAGTCCCATGATTAAAAATGAAAAAGAAATGGCGAGAAGATTTTTCGCGGTAAACTCCCCTACAAAGAATTTAAAACCGACAACTACAATCAGAAGATACGCGACGGTTTTCGGCATCATCAGCGCTCCTATCACAGGAAAGGTATCACTGAACAGCACCACCGGAATATAGAAAAGGAAACTCAAAAATATCAGCAAAGCCATATTTTTTAAGCCCGGTTTGTTTCTCTCTTTGTACGACCAATAGATCAATAGCGCACCAAGAATGGCAAACGGAATATTTCGGTAGATACCGAACATATAATTCCCCGGCATTTTGCCCCAACCGTTTTGCGGCATGAGAACGAGGATTACTCTCGCGATGGCAAGAATATAAACCGCCATGGCTTTTTTCTTATCCGTATCATTGCTTTGATTCTTATAAAAATAATAATAGAGTACATAAAAAATAGTCATCGTAATACTGGTGACAAACTGTCCCCACGAAAGCGCCGCCGCATGAGCTTCGAATCCGCCGGGGCTGAGATGAGATATGATTCGCGGCAACAGATGAAAAGCATCGCCCAAACCCAAAATCACCGCCATTATGCCAAACAACTTCGCCTTTTTTTCGCTCTCCAGCAAAAGCCTAATTCCCAAATCAATAACAAGCACCAAGTAAGTAATGTCAAACAAACTTTCAAACACCTTCATTTTATAACTCCTTCCTTCATCCATTGCAGATGCGTATTGTATTTTTCCAAGAAAACTTCCTTCGACCATCCGAGCCTAAAATTTCTTTCAATCAAACTGTGGATTACCGCTTTCATAAAAAATACAAGTTCACTATCCATACCAAGCTCACTGCTCTCTTGGTAAAATATGCTGTAACGGTCGCTGTGGCAAAGATTCCAATTCTTATCCAATTCTTCATTCCAATAGAGGTATCTGTTTTTATAAATCGGATACTTGCTTTCGTTAAATATCGTATCGGCCACCTGCGCTCCAAATTTCTCCAACGATGTCAGAATATCCCCTCGGTTTTCCAAAAATAGATTCATAAATAAAAGGTGAACATCATGAGTTTGCTTGTCCAATATATAAAAATAACTGTCTTCCAAGTCTTCAAAATATTGATAAAAACTTCCTCGCGCTATTTTCAATCGGTCAACGATGGTTTTGACTGTCACATCCTTAAAAGGTTTTGTACTGAATTCATCGACCAGCACCTCAACGACATTCTCCTTCTTTTTTTCATCGAGATTAAAAAAAGTTTCTTTCGGCATATTCCCTCCTCGATACTTTACCATTACAACTATCATTCTAAGTGACACTATGTCATTTGTCAAGCAAGATTTTTTTCGAATTATAAAAACGGCGATGAAATTTCGCTCTGACAAGCTGTTGAAATGCGGTAGAACTGTCATATCAAGAACTTTTAATCGGATTGGATTACAAGCAAAATCAAACACCCGAACATAATTTTTCTGCACCAAAAAATCACGCAAAAACTCTGCGTGACTTTTGTTTTAGTTCTAAAGAAGAATCCATCATCATGCTTACCTCAAAAATAAACCGTCTTAACAATTGAGGTCGCTGCATTATGATGAATTTCCTGATGTCTATTTTCACTTTCAGGCAATTTAATCAGTCATTGCGATTTATTTCCTAATTTCCAACTTGCCGCTTTTCTGCGTTCTTCGACAAATTTTCTGTAAAGACCATTTTCTTTCATGAGCTCTTCATGGCGACCTTTCTGCACGATCTTTCCACTTTCAATAACGATGATTTGGTCAACAGATTGCACGGTTTTTAAGCGATGCGCTATCATAATTACAGTTTTTTCTTTGGTCAGAGCGGCGATTGCCTGCATGAGTTCATTCTCATTTTCGGGGTCAATATTGGCAGTCGCTTCGTCCAAAATGATAACGGGTGCATCTTTCGTCATCGCACGAGCAATCGAAATTCGCTGTTTTTCGCCACCGGAAAGTGTTGCACCGCCTTCTCCAATCACCGTATCATATCCATTTGGCAGTGCGGAGATGAACTCGTGGCAACGCGCTTTTTTTGCTGCTTCTATCACTTTTTCCATCGGCATATCCGGCTGTCCGAAGCGAATATTATTGGCAATCGTATCATGAAAAAGGTACACATTTTGAAATACGAAACTAAAATTCCGCATCAACGAATCCATATCATATTCTCTTACATCTTTTCCGTCAAAAGTGACTTTTCCCGAATCCACATCCCAAAATCTCGCGAGCAGATGACAAATGGTTGTTTTCCCTCCACCGGACGGTCCGACAAATGCCGCCGTTGTTTTTTCCGGAATCATCAAACTCACTTGGTCCACGACCTTTTTATCCTGATATGAGAATTCAACGCTTTTCATCGCAATATCTCGACTTTGCGGCACAACTTCCTCTCCTCGAATGTCCATCTCTGAAATGGACAGAATTTCATTTGCTCGCTCAACCGAAAGATCCACCACGCGAAGAAGAGAAGAGTAGTTTCCCGCAGCCTCCAGCGCAGCAAAAACCATGTAGGATGAAATCAGCATGACGATTGTAGTCGGCATATCAATCTGCCCATTCAGACCGAGATATAGCGATAACATACTCATCAAAATTGATGCCATTTTTAACCCCCAACTCTGAAGTCCCATGATTGGAATAAAAGTTTTTTCCATTTCAATGCAAATTTTTGACGCTTCATCAATGGACTTTTCCAACTTCTGATTGTTCTCCATTGTCATATTGTAGCTTTTTGCCTCCGTGATTCCTTGGATGTATTCCAATACCTGTTCAATCAAAGAGGTATCCGCAACAAGTTTTTTAGGAGAGACTTTTTCCGCGTTCTTTTGCATGTATCGATTGATTATAAGAGAAATTCCTATGCCAAAAACTGCCACAAGCCCGATTCGCCATTCGAAGAAAAGAAGCATTATCGTGATGAGCAAGGTCTCTAAAATTCCTTTGGTCGTTATCATAACTACTCTGGTTGCAACATCGCAAAGATTTTCCATCGTATTTGTCGTAACGAATGTAATGTATCCGAGCGATTTGGAGTTGAAATATCCCATTGGAAGATATCTCAAGTGACTTGCAATTTCAATTCTTTTTTGGCAACCTGTATCATATCCCGCTTCGGTCTGTAACATTTGAGACTTTGCAGATACCGCAATCTGAAGCAAAAGTCCTCCCAGAAGAATAGCCGTCCCTTTCCATACATCCAAGCTTTGCAGATTTTGTTCTACCACCCCGCGAACGATGATGTAGATTGCCGGAATCTTGATTGCATGACAAAATGCGCTGACAATGCCAAGCACAATTGAAAAATAGAATTTCCGCTTATTCTGACGACCGGAGAATTCAAAAAATTTATTGAGTATATTAATCATTTCGTCACCTCTCTATGCCGTTATTTCGGATAAATCTCTATCCTTTACTTCTATATGCGTTTCCCACATTTTTTTGTAAAGTCCGTTCATCGAAAGCAACTCTTCATGTGTCCCTTGCGAATCCACTTTTCCGTTTTTTATTACAAAAATCCGATCGGCATCGGTAATCGTAGAAAGTCTATGTGCAATAACAATCAAAGTTTTTCCGTCAATCATGCTTGCGATGGAGTGCTGAATAATCGCTTCATTCTCAGGATCCGTATAGGCTGTCGCTTCGTCCAAGATGATGACGGGTGCATCCTTCAGCATGGCTCTCGCGATTGAGATTCGCTGTCTTTCTCCACCCGAAAGATGACCGCCCGCATCACCTACGATGGTATCATATCCTTTTTCAAGTCCCATGATGAAATCATGACAACCGCATCGTTTTGCAGTTTCTATTACTTCTGCATCCGTCGCTTCTTTCCTGCCCATTCGGATATTTTCGAGAACGCTCGTATTAAAAAGGTAGTTATCTTGAGAAACATAGGCGATTTTTTCGTTATAATCCGAAAGTGCGATTTTCTTAATGTCCAACCCGCCCATCGAGATGGAGCCTTCATCGGCATCCCATAAAGAAGCAATCAATCTGGCTATCGTCGTCTTCCCTCCGCCGGATGGGCCCACAAAAGCATTGACCGTTCCGGGAACTATCGTCATATTGACTCCATGAAGAATCTCTTTGTCTTTTTGATATCCGAAATGCACATTACAAAGTTCTAACGAATGATTTTCCGGCATATTGCTTGTACTCTCGGGTCGATGCATCTCTCTCATCTCCAAAAGGCTACCGACCTCCTCGAAGATGACGCTCGCTCTTGCAATATCGTCGTTGTATGCCATCACGGTTATCAATGGCGTAATTAAACCCATCGAAAGAATGATGCCCATTATCAGATCACTCGCTGCAATATTGCCGTGCAAATACATGAAACCGCCAATCGGCAAAACCGTCAAAAGCGTTGCCGGAACGATTGCCAGTCCGCTCGAAAAATAGAAAATGGAAGCTCGCATCCAATCGATATAGGCATTCGCTCCATCTTTTGCCGCTTTCTCAAACTTTTCATAAGAACTGTCCGTTTTTCCAAACACCTTGATTACTTCAATCCCGTTGATATATTCCACTGCTGTATCATTGAGAATCTTTGTCTTTTGTATGCAATCCTTCCACCATTTCTCCTGATCCTTCATCATCAGCGACATCAAAAAAATTCCAAGCGGCAATGTGATTAAGGACGCAAGTGCCAGTTTCCAATTGATTGTAAGTAGATAAATGAACATCAGGATTGGCGCCGTAATATTTGCGGTAAACTCAGGAACAATATGAGCCAATGTGGTTTCAATAGAATCCACACGCTCTACGATGATATTTTTCAGTTCACCGGAAGGAATTGTAATCACATCGCCCAAAGGGACTCTCAAAAGCTTAGCGCATATTTGTTTTCTAATATTCGCCAAGAGCGCAAATGTCGCTTCATGGGAATTGGTTGTAGAAATGGAATGAAAGATAATTCCTAATGTCCAAAAAAATGCGGTTCCAATAAACAATGGAAAATATGGCGAAAAACTTTTTTCTCCCTGTAAAAACAGTTGCACAATTCTTGCCGTAAGATAGTATGGCATCATCCTACAGACTACTCCGCACAGAGCAAAGACCACCGCCTTCATATATCGAGTCCGATCGCTGCTTGCAAATTGCAATATCCACTGTAACAAAGATTTTTTCTTCATTTGTTCTTCTTTTTCCTTCATTTCAACTCCTCCTCTAACGCGTACTGCTCCGATATTGTTTTGGAGACATCCCATAAATTCTTTTGAATGCCGCAGCAAACTTTCCACCGCTTTCATACCCGACTTCAAATGCAATATCTCCGATACTCATTTCCGGATTCAAAGTCAGAAGCTCACTCGCGCGTTGCATTCTCTGCTCGGTAAGCCACGCAAAAACCGGTTTTCTGTAAATACTTTTGAAACATTCCTTAAATGCGGTCTGCGATATATCATATTGCTTCGCCAAATCTTCAATCCGATGGCTGTCTTTTAGATTTTCCATCATTCGTTTTGCCGCAGCATGCACTTTCTCCACTTGTTCTTTGTAGAAATACGGTTTTTCTCCCGTCAGGCTGCCGGGTTCCAAGACGGAAAGGCAGACCAACAACTCCAAAATCTTAGTTCTAAAGTATAGCTGCTTTGCTTTATCCGGCACTTGATAAAGCTCCATAAACAAGCGTTTCAGCGCACTCTCTTCTTGAATCATAAAATAACCGTCTGCGCCGCAAAATTTACTTCGAATCATTTCCAAGTCAACCGGAATCGCCGGCACATCTCCGGAGAGTGTTTTTGTAGCCAGTTCACTTTCAAATCCGACGGTTATTCCGTGGAAATGTTTGGTCGGAAATCTTACAATTCCCTTATGATGAACTCTGGAATCAATGCAGATATTCCCCGGCTTTTTTATCTGACAAAATCCGTTGTCACATTCCATCACCAAACTTCCCTCACGACAAAAATCTACTGCGAAAATCGTCTTAGTCGCTTGAAACAAAGAATCATAATACTCCATGTGAAAGTCATTATACATCAGATACACCCCGTCAAAAACCTGATGAATAATCATGTCTCCTTCACCGGTTTCATTCTCAACGCGAAAGATAACCATATCTTCTGTCTTTGCCAACAAACGAAAATTACCCATTTGTTTTGAACTTGGAAAAGAATCCCACATCCTTTCAACCTTTTTCATCCGTCACCTCTTTTTTGATTTTATTCTTACAACAACTTCTTTGCTCATTTCTTTTTTAATTTCTCCGTTGCACCAACACTTCTTTTTTCTCAAGAGATAAAAGTCCTTTTGTTTTTTGTTCTGAAAAAACGATACTCTCTCAATCCCTTCCATCGATTCCCTTTTTGATTTTGTTATTGCAACAACTTCTCCATCAATTTACTTTTTATGTAAATCGCATAACAGCTTCCTTTTTAAATACCAAAACTCTTTTCTCAAGCATCAAGAAATTCATAACAACCGACAATGAAACTTTTAAGGTTCTTCCACCTTTCCTATCCGAACAAAGTTCAAATAACTATCATTTTTTGTTTCTGTTTTTATTCTCTTTTTTATCTGTCTCAAGCAGTGCTTAAACTAAAGAAAAAGAAAATAGATGTTAGCTTTAAAATTTAAAACCTCTCCAATTACAATAAGATGAGCGATATTCTCAGCGCCACAATCGATATCACTTCCACAGTAAAGTATATCATCACGGTTTGAAATCTGATAGCCCAATCCGACAATTTCATTCCGTTTAGCTATCTTTATTTTGGGTTTCAAAATCTTTTCACAGAATCAGTCAAGAAACAAAAGAACGACTCACTTCACTGCCGATTTATGCAATCTTTACTGATATAAGACGAAATGCCCTGATTTTCTATATCATCTTTTACAGAAAACAAACCGGTTCTTCCTGAAATAATCGAAGACGGAGCAAATCATATCCTTATGAGCATTCAATAATTTTTATTTCATAACTGTAAAAGCCTCCCATTTTGCAGGCAACGATGGCAGTAATTTACGGACAGACAATCTCCCGTTGGTCGTTATCTCGTCAACCCATGAACTACTCAAAAATTTTATCGCTGCGCTCAAAAATTTACTTTAGTTCGTAAAGCCACCGCTCCGCTGTTTCATTGGAATGAAAAACGCATAATTTTTCTCACAATTTATTAGCTTTATATCACCTAAAATTTAAAAAGAAAAGACACAAAAATACCTCCAAAGTAGTTTTGGCTATTCACCCGACCTACTTTAGAGGTATCGCATAATTGATATAAGACTCATGGGTTCTTTACTTTAACCCCGAAATTTTTCGAGTCGTATTCTTGTATGTTCAGTAGTTTATCCAACAGGTACATCTTGTTCCGTTTTTTCTTTGTAGTAGTCTTTTGTAAAATGTAAAATCCCTTGCACGGTTACAAGCTCTCTTGGTTCTTTGCAGCGTTACACATGATAGATTTTTTCGCTGCGTATAGTCTTTGAGTATTCGGTCTAATTGCTTTAAGCTTTGTTGAATCATTTCTACGCCTACAGCATGTCTCCAAAACCTTCTCAGATAGATTATAAAAATCCATAGCAATTGTGCTATTAGAGGAATCCCCGGTTTCCGTTCTATCTCGTTGGAGAGATGAGCAAGGTCATTTCTAAAATTATGCCCGATGCCCCGACCTTCGATGTAAAAGTTTTTTCTCCATTTGAAAACACCTCAAGCAATCGAATTGATGGATATATGCTCCACAAAGAATGCAGAAAAATAAACTTTACCCTGTTCGTCAACTTGCACAGAATATCGGAATCTGAAAAAGAGAATAAGAACGAGCCATCACCATTATACCAAGCCGTAAACAATTCAACAGGGTAGAAAAGATAAACACAACAATTCAATGGATGTAAAATACTCATTCAAAGCGGCTACACAACTTGCTTTCCCCCCGAGCTTCTTCATCCTGTTTTTCGGCTCGAGCGCTCTTTTGGCATCAAATCCATCCGTCTTTTCTCTCTCTATTCTTTGCCGCTATCGCTGAGCAATCGCAGTTTTTCAGGAAATGGCTCAAATATCGTTTGTTGTAACAAGTATTCCTTATGGTATTTGATGGAATATATTTTAAGAACGCTCGCTATGGATGACTTTTCTATTTTGTCCTTCTTATATTGCTCCATAAGGTCTAATATAAAAGCTTTTTCTTCTTTCCCGATTTCTTTTGAAAAAAATCCGAATATGCGATGAAACGCATTGATGTAGTTTTTCTTTGTCGGTATTTTAGAAAACAGCTTTATCATTTCCTCAAAATACTCATCCCATACCTTATCCATATTGTTTTTATTGTAATTTCCAATGATAGTTCCGAGTTTATTTTTTTGAGTTTGGCTATAGGCAAAATATAGATATTTGTTTTTCGCATGAAAATCACTCAAATCCGCAATCGATTTGCCCTCTGCTATCTTTTTGAAACGAAAGATGGTATATAGTTTGGTAAAAAAATGTTCTCTGATTCTAAGATTCGCGAGTCTCCCTTCTTCCTCAATCGGTAGGTAGGGATATTTTTTCTCCACTTCTTTTGCAAAAATACCCGCGCTCTTTTCGATAACCGGAGCCTTCTCTATCCCCGAATACACTTTTACATCCTTGATTCCGCAAGACGGCGATCGTCCCTTTAGAATGAAGCCGTCGATGTCATGGTAACGGCGCAGAATGTCTAGGGCGTACTCTTGCATTTCTTTTGTCCAGTCTTTTTTACTTTTTGCCTGAACCAATTTGATTCCATCCTTTTCCTTAATCAGTCGCAAAGTCTCTCTTGGCGTTCCCATCCCAATATCCGCCTCGGGACAGACCGGTATAAAGTCGATTTCATCTTTCATGGCTTCCAAAAGCTCGAATGTTATTATTTGACCGTCATATCTACAGAAGTCAAATCCTAAACATCTGCTTATCATCACTTTGGGTTTCATATTCTTCTCCAATTATTCATTAAACAATTCGATCGCTTTGAGCCTTTGCACTTTATGATCGACGATGGGCTTATAGTATATTATTTCGATTTCTATTGCACATTCTTTCTTAATTTGCTTTGCATATCGGAAAGGCTCGTGGATATATTTTGCCGGAATATCTTTTAACTCTTGCACATATTGTTGTATAAATTTTCCGTCCGGGTCAAATTTTTTGCCCTGCGTAACAGGGTTGAAGACTCGAAAATAAGGTACAGCATCCGTCCCTACCGAAGCTGCCCATTGCCAGCCGCCGATATTGGAGGCACTATCGTAATCTATGAGCATTTGGGAAAAATACGCTTCCCCCATCCGCCAATCCATAAGGAGATCTTTGGTAAGAAAGGAGGCTACAATCATTCTCAGCCGATTGTGCATCCAACCTTCTTTTTTCAGTTGGCGCATGGCTGCATCAACGATAGGAAAGCCGGTTTTTCCTTCTTTCCATTTTATCCATTTCACCTCGTCATATTCCCATCGTAGATTTCGATATTTTTCAATGATTTCTTCATTCTTTTGATTCGGATAAAAGTGATATATCATATTATAAAAATCTCTCCAAGCAAGTTCTTTGATAAAGGTCTGCTTTCCCTTTGAATCCTCTGCTTGCAACAAACGCTGATATACTTGGCGAATGGATATCTGTCCCGTACTCAAAAACTTGGAGAGACGACTTGTCCCGTCGATATAGGGATAATCTCTCGTTTCATCGTATTGAGCAAGTCGGTTTTTTACAAAATCGTCGAGTGTCTCTTTTGCTCTTTGCTCTCCGGTATCCTTTGAAAAATCCGTTTCTATCCTTTCGATGATTTCGTTAAACTTATGTTGCCCTTCTTGATTCTTACTTGAAAAGTCCTTGAGGATTCTTTCCTTTAGTCTGTCGTAATCCATTTTTTGGGGCAGGGCTACAAAGCTTTGGCTCCATTTGTTGTAATATGGCGTGTAAACTTTATAATGCGATCCGTCTTCCTTCAATATTTCCTTCGCCGAATGAATGTGATGATCATCGCAACCCATACTAATGATGCCATGATTACGGAAAAATTCTTTTATCTCGTCATCCCTCGATTCCCCGTAACCGGAATCATCCCTATTATAATAGACCTTATGGATGCTGCCAAATTCTTTTAAGAGTTTGCAAAAGCTGTCTTGAAGGTCGCCATAGACGAAGTAGAGAGCCAATTCTTTCTCTACACAATTTTTGTAAAAAGTATTTAACGCGGAGAAAAAATAGTCGTGGCTATATGTACCGCTCTTTATTTGTTTGGGATCCAAGTGGAAAAGCATCAATATTTTTTCGTCGTTTTGTGTATTTTTTAGTGCCTCAATAAGAGCCGTATTATCATCCAATCTTAAATCGTTTCGTATCCATACCAGAGAAATGTTCAAATTGTCACTCCTTCAACCGCTTTGGGTATTGCATTGCGTTTTTTATCCGTTTTTAATCCTTCTTTTGATTCTCTTTTCTATCAAATTCTCGTGAACCTTTGTATCTTCTTTTGAGTTTGTTAGAAATATTTTTCTAGGGATTATTCTTTAGGATATTGTTCCAAATGTTTTTAATACACCCTTACCAACATGCTTGAATTACTGCATCTTTGCAAACATACTCGAAATCACCTTTTCCAATATCCCTTTAGATGCGTCTTGTTACAGTCCACTCAATTTTCCTAAAATGTTTTTGTATATTTATTTATTGGGACGCGAGTTCAAATATGATTTTTTAGATATGTCCTTAGCTTGTTTTCGCTGAGATATTCCTTTGGACTTTATCTACTATCGCTTTGTTTCATGGTACTTTTTCCTTAGTATTTTTGTCAAAATTCCCAATAAATTTTTTGAAGCCTTCAGGCTCAAATCCGTCTTTGCTCTTGGTGTTCTTTTATTATATCACTTTTTGACATATTCTGTCAGTTGTTTGAAGCTTTCAGTCCAATTCATCCCTTGCCAATCGAGAATCTCTCGTGAAATCCTTTTGTCAATTCACTATAAGCATTTTAACAACACTTACCAAATCGCCCACAAATTATTATTCGATAGTGTAAGAAAGTTACGGATGTTTTTAAAAAGAAATAGAGATTAGCTTCAATGTGGTAAAATGAACAAGAAAGAATCATTCTGCACCGCCCCATCCATTCTATTGGTTACAATAACAATACGGCTTCTCTATCAAAATTTCCTATAATGATGATATTTCCGTAAAATGCTACTAGCGCAAAAGTTTGAAAGGATATTTCAAACAAACCGCAATAATGCTGTTTTGAGCAACCGAAACACTAGAACCAAATTAAAAATGTATCGATACCATTCGTATGCTTTAATTGAAACATCTCCCCGCACATAATCCTTTACACAAAAAATCACGCATCATCTCTCTGCGTGATTCCATGTTCGTTTCAAATATTTCACTTACTCTCCTATTCGGAAAGGTTTTTCAATTTGGTCCTTTCTCACTTATAGTTTTTCAATAAGTCGCTTTTTAATCTCGTTAAATTCCTCTTCCGTTATAATCCCATCATCCAAAAGTTCTTTATTCTTCTTGATTTCTTCAGAAATCGAAATAGAATCCGACTTCACTTCTGAGCAAGAGGCTTCCTCCGGCGAGTCCATCGTCTTTTGAATTTCAATCCAGTCTGAATCAAGATTATCCTGAGTATATGAAAATTTTGCATCATCCAGAGCTTCTACCAATCGGAATCCCATCGGTCTTAATGTCGCGAATGTAATTCCTCCTGAAACCGCGCCTCCCACTATAGGAATGGATTTAGCAACGGCTTTTCCAAAGATATCCTTGGTCATTCTTCCACCAAAGAATTTAACCACACTTTTTACAATGGGGTAATAGAAGGTTTTGGTTAATGCCTTTTGCGGTAATTTCTTTAACGCTTGTTTTCCCAATTGAGACGCTAAAACTCTTAAAGATGCTGCTGCGCCGGATGCCCCAAACATTACACCACAGTAAATAATCAAAGTATTGGTTACTTTTTCATTATTAAGATTCCCGTCGCTCCATAAATCTTCTTCCCCATAAAGATACGCTATCTCTTGTGCCAAACGCAAAGACATTCCAAAATACTGGAGAGTATCCGCCGGAATTGTCGCTGCCATCGCTAATCCTCCAGGCAATCCTGCAGCAACTGACATCGCTGTTGATTTGAGAGTTCTATTGGTAACTAGTGATCTTGCAATCTTTTCCAGCTCTTCCCTGCTGATACCCGCTTCAACCGGCCCCACTCTCAAAACATTTTCTTTGAACTCTTAATCTTTTTTCTCAAAAACTCCCATTAAAAAAGAACTTCGATTTACTTTTACTCCGGGTAACTGTAAAGCCGTTTCAACGATTTGTACAATCGTATTGTCTGTTGTTGTAGCAATCTGATTTTCCATAGCAATTTCTCCTCACAATATTAGGGTATCCTAAAGAATAGTACACTGATGCTTATTCTTTCGACAATTCCTTTTCCCCTACTTTTTATTTCGGCTGCAAGACGATATAGTAAATACATTTCAAATAATTTATCCAATCCCCAAAATTATCATTACCCTTTTCTCTTATATTCACTTATACTCTCTTGCATAACAAAAAACAATATTTTGTTATCGACTTTACACCTTATCTTTTTTCCGGCGATAAGATTTTTATCAAACCGGAACAATGTCAAAGGCATGTTGCAAGCAATCCTCAAAAGAACATATATAAACTAAAATATATGCCTTTAAATTCTTTGATAGTAACTACTTCAGGATTATTTGGTTTGAAAAATACAATTACTTCTTCTCCAAATTTCTTTCCGAAAAAATTCCACTACTTCCTGAATCACTTTCTAAACTTTTTG
Organism: Filifactoraceae bacterium; assembly: GCA_041853585.1. Lineage (GTDB taxonomy): Bacteria > Bacillota > Clostridia > Peptostreptococcales > Filifactoraceae > JAUNKE01. Next base: position 2,632 of record JBGZSM010000038.1, on the reverse strand, counting down.
CAACATAAGATTGATTGTTGTAATCAAATTTTACAAGATATGGGTAAGCGGATATTTCTTAATCACCATATAAGTTCTTCCGGATATTCAAGATTAGTAAGTCCCAATTCATATATTGTCGTATCGTATTCCTTCGCCCAATATTTTAAATCATTCTCCATACTATAATATCCTTTCGGCTTTTTGATAATACGCTTGGCAATATTTCTCAATTTATCTTTTCTTTTTTCAACATCTGTCTTTATCAGCTCTATATTACACTTATCAATATAGTGTATCGCATAATTCATATAGGACTCGCGGATTCTTTGCATTAACCTGATAATTTTTTCGAGTTCTTCGTCGCCGATTGCTTCCCCAAGTGCTTGCCATATTCCCGCACACAGAATGTTCAAATTCGCTTTGTCTCTGATATAATCCGAATACAAAAATGACGGCAAACCGGTCTCTTGTTCCTTGATTTTGCCTCTCGTCCCGTAATATAAAGACGAGAAGAAATACATTTGGGGAACAGATGCCGCTATAAAAATAGCTTCCGGAAACAATATATTCACACTATAATACACATTCTGCGTCGGCGTAATGATTTTGTGCCATTTCATGAGTTCTTCATGCATCCCGTTGTCTTCCAAAACAATATCCCGATTCCCCATACATGCATGGCGTATATCATAACACATCCCCAGCAACTTGGTTTTTACGCCAAAGTATAAGTCCGTAAACTCATCCTCCTCATCTTCTGCGGACATTCTGTAAATACTATCAACCATCTCATTAAAATCATTAAAATCGCCCTGTATTGTAATACCTGTTAAATTCTCCGTAGGCTTGACAAAAATCATACCGCTCCTCCTGTTGCATAACTACTACCAATCTAAAACTCCATATTTCTATAAAGTTGATACCACCGCTTGCTATTTACATAAAGAATGATTGTGGAAAATATCTCCGTTTATTTAACGACATCCTTATTATCTTTTAAACTTGCTTCTAACGCATGCGCCGGATCTCTAACATCACACATTATTTCACTCAAAGAGTCCCATTGTTCATTCTATATTTCATTTTTTTCTTTTTATATTCTATTACTCTTATATCATATAGAAATAATCACAACTATCATTGACGAAATAACTCCAAGAAGAACAGAAATAAACATTTCATAGCAAAATGATATTTTAATACCTTCGATTATTTGACTCTGTCTCCCATTCCACTCTTCTTGTGCTACTCTTTTTGTGCTACTCTTTTTGTTCTACTGTGCATTATACATAAAAGCATTCAAATTGCTTACCTTTTGTTTTTTTGGTATCGGGCAATCGTCTGATTTCGACTCGCTTTTAGATATTTTGCCCATTTCAGTCTCGGTTGTTTTGTACAAGCTACTTATTCTTTATTTCCGAACACCATTTATTCAATTCTTCACTAACATTACCAAGATGTGCAATTACATGTAGATCGTTAAGCAAATACACAAAGCAAAGGATGTCTTTTGCGGTTCTTACTTTTTCTTCATCTGATATAACTGTAAAAAAATCCAATTTGCCACTTCGTGTTTCTTCCCCTCTATGACTTCTACCATGTAAAATCAATCGATACATAAGATTTCTAAAATATTCTTGGTATTCAACATCTAGTTTACTAAGAATACTACTGTCTGTCGAAACTTCAGATATTCCCTTTTTAAATTCAAATGTAGAAAAAGCTTCAAGTACTTGCCTCATAACATTTCCAATCAGTATACTACTATCAGAAGATTTTTTTATAGCATAATCATAAGTCATCTTCATCAATTCTGTATATTCGTGTCTATTTTTATAGCGAAAATCTATTAGACTACATTCTTTTAATTCAAATAAGCTAAAAATTGTCTTGATGTTATTATGCGAAATCTTGAATTCAGCTTGAAGTTCTTCAAAAACTTTTTCCATATCAAAAAATGTTAACAAGTCATGTGTAAATATAACCGCTTTAGAATTTAAATTAGCATTAAGAATTTGCGAAAGCATTAACTTTAAGAATGACAAAATCCCTACCTTATTCTCAAAATCGAAACTTGATACTGGATCATCTATTATTATTAAGCATTCCTCCCTAAAAGCATCCTTATTATCTTTACCTTGAAGTATGCTTGCAAAAAAATAACAAAGACCAATTATGTTCCTTTCCCCAACTGAAATATTGTTAGGTAGAACGGGTTTCCCATTAGATAACACCTTATATTTATCATTCTCAGCCACTATTTTTAGTCGCTCTTTGGAAAAGAAAATATATTTTAAAGCTCTGTTTATCAAATCTACAGCTATCTTTATGTTCTTGCGCTGATTTTCCAAGTCCTTGCACAACAATTCTCTATCTTCCACCAATTTAAAAGCACTATTTTCTTCATTTGATAAACTATTATATTCATTTGACTGGGAAAGATACTGATTGTAATCATCAATAATCTCCCAATATGCAAGTTCGTTATTTATACAAACTAGTCTTTCAATAATAGGTGTCGTATTATTAATATTTTCGTTATATTTTATCTTCTCTTCCTCAAGAACAATTAATGACGCTTCTAATTTAATGACTAATTCGTTCATATCTATCACTTCTTCATTGACACAATCATACGGAAAATTTATCT
>JBGZSM010000037.1:0-46124 GCA_041853585.1 Filifactoraceae bacterium | reverse complement strand
GATAGTGAAATCGCAAATCAAAGCGACAAGCTTTTTCGATAGCGCGAGATGAATAAATTCCTTCGCTGAATGCATAAATGAAGATTTCCAACATGGTGATTGGGTTGATAGCCGGCTTTCTTCCGTTGTTCGCATAAGAATTCACTAAATTTGTTAAATCCATCCTTTCCACCAAATTGCGAACCAAGTCAACTTTCCCATCATCCTGAAAAGAAATATCTACATTTATATCCATTTTTAGTTGCAAAACACGACGATTTAGTGTAAGCTTATTCTTGATATAGTTGTTCATAAAAATATTATATCAAAAAAAATGGCTTGCTCTTATGAGTTTGCCATTTTTTTGGGGGGCTATTTTGCAACAGCCCCCTGTTGAAAGGTAGTTAAAGAAATCTAGAGTTCAGCCAGATTTCGAATGAAAGTTGCAGTTTTTGTATCATTGTCCCAGAAGATGGTTTTTCCATGCTCCAAACCGAGCGGTTTTGCAATATTGCTGACGGATAGATAGGTTCGTCCGCTTCGCAAAACAGGCATCACATCGCTGTAAAAAGTTCGGTTGTTGACAATGATTTGTGTTGAATAAATCGGAATTTGTACTTCGTTCTTTTTGTCTTTCAGGATGACAAGCTTACTTTGATTGTTCCAGTCGACACCCATCCCGAGCGCCTCCGCCGCATATCGAAGCGGCAACATCACGCGTCCACTTTCAACAAAAGGCATGGAATCCATTCGCACTTCCGTTTTGTATCCGTGGATTATCTTTTCCAAAATCGGAGAATCGAGTCTCAAAACAACCTTAAGCTCGCCTTGCGGTTGTGGCGGAGGGGTCGGTGCCGGTTGAGGAGCATCCGCAATCCACAACGCTTTGAGATTGATATTTGATTTTATCGGCGTCTTAAAATCAAACTTCATCCCATTATGCTCCCAACGAACGAATCGATAGCCCTTTCTGGTCGGTTCTTTCGGCTCCTTGATAGTCGAATTATATCCCGCCTTGATACTGTCTACCGGCGTTCCGCCATCGCTGTCAAATTTGACATGACAAATCAGCGAAAGTCGATACGCTTTGTTGTTTTCAAATTTATAACCTTGAGACGGATTGTCAACGATGTCGGTTTTGACGGAACCGTCCAATCTTTCGACAAAATATGCGCCTGCAAAATTGTTGATATGAATTCCGCCGCTTGCCCCGTCAAAAGTCAGTCCGCTGAATTCCAAGTATTTCAAATTCGGCAAATTGTGGAAGGCATCGCCTACCGGGATATTGGCAAATCTTCCCCAATTGCTCAAGTCGAGCTCAACGATTGAGGATGCGCCGTTAAACATGCCCCATGCGGATTTCAAACTGCTCGTTCTCCACTTGCTCACATCCGGTTTTGCCGCCTTCGCATAAGAAAACATCACATTCATATCTTCCACTCTGCTCACATCCCACGCACGAACATCGGGATTTGCCGATTGTGTTTCCGAAAACATGCCCGCCATGCTGACTACATTGGAGGTGTTCCAATTTGAAACATCGGGATTCGCCTTAACCGTTTTCGCAAACATATTGTTCATATATCGCACATTGGATGTATCAATTTGAGCCGGTAATTCTATCTTTCCTTCAAAGTTTTGGAAAAAACCGTAATTCCCAATCATCGTATTGTCCGGAAAGCGTACGGTTTTATCGGCAAATACAATCGTAAAAAAGTTATTTTTCACCCAACCGCCCTGATTGGAGAAATTGTCCTGATGAAATAATTTTGCCAACGCTTCCCATTTTTTATTTTCAATTTTCCCATCGCCATAAATAGTAAGTGTCTTGGTCTCTTTTTTCCAATCCGCATTGACCCCCACTCCCAATTTATGTGTAAAGCTTTCCATTTCTTTTTGCTGCGCTGCAAATGAAGTCAAATTTCCAAGAAAGGTTATCAGCATCATAAATGTTAGAACGATGGATATTCTTTTCATGATATGCCTTTTCATAACTCCTCCATTTCCAATCCTACTGAAACCGAATAATTTTTAAATCCGAATTGATTTTCCGCACCTGCATTTTTGCAAAAATCGCCGACTTTATCGGTATGTCAAAAATTGCTTGCGATTGAATCGTAAATCCGCAAAATGAAATCGTCGCTCATACTAACTATTGGAAAAAAACAGTTGTCAACAATTTATATTTTGAATAACTGTTCTTTCTTTACCACCCTGTAGGGAACGGTAAAGCATGAATTTTCTACCTTTTATTAGTTTTGAGGCTCAGAGCTCAAGCAGGCTATGCTCGGTTTCAGAATCAAAAATTCTATGAACATCTTATTATTATTGTAAACGAAAATTGTTAACAAATCGGGGCAGACGGGTTACTGTTGTATGAAAATTTCGTTTCGTTTATAAGACAGAAAAACCTTTAAAGTTATTTTCATCCTTCAAAGGTTTTTCCATAATTGTTATAAATTGGCTTCCCAAAGCATTTTGTAATGCTCATTGGATTTCAGTAAATTGTCATGCGTATCATAGCCGATGAGATTGCCCTTGTCCAATACGATGATTCTGTCCATCTTTTTGATGAGCGACAATCTGTGAGTCACGACCAGCATGCCCGTTTTCGATTTTTCATAGATAAAGTCAAAAACCTTCTTTTCCACAATCGGGTCAATCGCCCATGTCGGCTCATCAAAGACAAGAAAATCGGAATTTTTATGCAGTCCTCGAAGAATTGCAAGCTTTTGCCATTGCCCCTGAGAAATATCCTTATCCGAAAATTGCTTGGACAATATTTTGTTGTAATCCGCATCCTGCGATTCGCCAAATGCAATCTCATCGATTAAAGAGGCTTCGACCTCTTTTTCAAAATCCGAAATTTGGATATTCTCCAATGTGGAAAGCTCATATTTTACAAAATCTTGAAACACCGCACTGCTTGGCAGACTCTGAATTTCGCCTTCGCTCGGTTCATAAATTTGCAATATCAATTTGCTTAAAGTCGATTTCCCGGATCCGTTTACGCCGACCACGCCGATTTTTTCGTCGGGACGAATGCATAAATCAATGTTTTGCAATGCATAGTTTTCAGCATCGGGATATCGAAAACTCACATTCTTCAAGCAAATTTCATCACTGAATTCCATCTTTTGCGCTTCAAAATCACTCTCCATAAATTTGAAATAAGCATCCAGATAGACGATGTCGCTATTGACTCGCTTCAGTCGGGTATAAAAACCTTCCTCCATCAGTGACAAAATGGAATTCATCGTAACGAACAGCACCGCATATTCCGACAATGCCAATTCATTTCTTTTCCAAAAGATCAGTGCAAAGCATACTGAAAAGCTAATCGCTCTTCCGATGCCCATTCGCAAGTCATTATTCAACAATTTTCGGTAAAATTTTTCACCGGATTCATAGAGTTTATCCAAAATCTCTTCCAATTTATTTCGGAAGAAAGTATGATTGCCGAGTGCATAAATTTCTTTTACCGATTCTCTTTTTGCAAAAAGCTCTACAAAATAGTCTCTTTTGCGTCGTATATTTTTTATCTTCTCTTCCAATTCTTTTTCAACCCTGCGCTCAAATCGACCATGCAATATCTGCAAAGCTATCGCAAGTGCCAAAATCAATATCAATGTTTTATTCAAGTAGAAGAGATAGATTGCCAGAAACAAAAAATTCAAACCGTACATAAACACAATGTCGATATATGCATTGGTAATCGGAACAATTCGGTTCTTGCCGATTTGCGCTTGAGAAAGCAAATCCAAAAATTCCTTGTCTTCATAGCATATCGGCGCAATTTCTTTGTCCTGCGTCGTTTTTTCAATCCGTTGACGAAGCAACAGATCATAGTATTCACAATAATATCCCATGTAGGAGCGGAGCACATAGATGAGTATTTTAATCAAAGTAAAAAAGAGCAGATAGGCAATCACCGTTTTTGCCGAAGTTTCGGATTGGAGATAGCGCACAATTTGCTCCAGCACCATCTGCATCGCCCAAATACTCGCCACGAAAGAGAGGGATTCCAATGTAAAGATTCCGTAGTTGATGACGAAGCTCTTTTTATCTAATCGAAATACGAGCTGAATCGCTTTGAATACATTATTCATAGTACAGACTCCTTTGCGTTGTATAGAGATGGTAAAAATAATTTTCCTGCTCCATCAATTTTTCAAAACCGCCTCTCTCGACAATTTCTCCGTCTTTGAGAACCAAAATTTCATCAGAGTCTTTACAGCTTCCTAAACGATGCGTAATCCAAATGCTGAGCATGTCTTTTGTTAATTTACTATTAATATTTTTTATAATTTCACGCTCACTGATAGCGTCCAAAGATGCCGTCGGTTCATCAAAAATCAGACAACTGTTCTCCCGTACAAGCACGCGAGCTAAAACCAATTTTTGCCATTCACCCAGCGACAGGGAAATTCCGTCATCCAATTTCCCGAGCATGGTATGCTCTCGATTTGAAAAATTTTCCACCTTCTTATCCAGTCCAACGGTTTGAAGAATCTCACTCAGCGGTTTTTCTTCGCCGAGTGTAATATTGTCCGCAATCGATAATTCGTATTTATTGAAGTCCTGGAAAATCACTCCCAGTTCTCGCTGCAAAGACTCCTTCTCAATTTGAGACATCTCCTTGTCGTTGATAAACACCTCGCCCTCATAAGGCAAAAGGCCCAATAAAATTTTAATCAGGGTGGTTTTGCCGGCTCCGTTTTCTCCGACGAGAGCATATTGCTTGCCCTTTTCCAAAATAAAACTGCAATTTTTAAGAACGCGATTCTCGCCATACGAAAAGCCGACATTTTTGAATTCGATTTTTCGGATATCGGAAATTTTCTCCGCCCGCTGATTTTCCGCGTAATTCCCATCGATAAAGCGAGCAAATCTTTTCATAAAGAGATGCGTTTCCATCATCTTACGAATCAACTGCGAAAGACTGTAGGAAATCTCATCGGTAAACAGCAGCAAGGCTCCAAGCAAAGAAGCATAAGAGCCGAAAGTCATATTGTTTTGCCCGAGCAGAACAATGACGGAAAACACTACAAGCAGACAGACCATCATCAAGACGATGCCCGCATTTGCATAGAGCTCCGAGAAAAACAAAATCTTTTTTTCAATCGCAACCGCCTCGTCCTGCTGCTCCCTCCACTTTGCTTTGATAAATTTCCCGAATCCGAAAATTCGTCGCTCATGAGCAGTCTCTTTGCCCATCACAAGCGATGAGAAATACGATGCCCTTCGAAAGAAATTGCCGCTGTCGATTTGACTTTCGTATTCCATGTTTCCTGAATAAAATGCTATCCAAAGAATCGGAACAAAGAGCAACAAAACAATCGGCCCCAAGTACCATACGGATTTTGAAATGATGATGAGGTAGCCGACAAATCGAATCGTATAGACAAGCATCGACAGTGAGCTGTTAAAAAATGTATGAAATTTGGAAACAATATCTTTTGAAAAATAAATTTCCTGATGCGTGTCTGCATTCTCATAATGATAATATGGAATGCCCGAAAGAAATTTTACATAGGATTGATAAAAATTCTTCTCCAATATCAAATTTAATTTTAAATTTCCCCAATGAATAATCTGCTGAAGTATATTTTGCAAAAATAACAGCAGAATAAAGTACAAAAAATATCGGATATCGGAAATATCATCCAAAATCCTGCCGACCACTCGCACTTCAAGCACTAAAACGGCGGCATAAAATAAATGGAGCAGCAACATCGCGATAAAATATCGCTTTTTGACTCCTGAAAACTCTATTATTCTTAACATCTTCATCCTCTATGTAGCTTCGGATGCCGAAACATCCGAAAGCCTTTATTCTATTATAATATCTTTATCGAGCATGTAGAAGGTGTAGGTCGCCGATGCCACCAATTTATCATCCTTGTCATAGACTCTTCCTTCATAAACTCCGGTGGCTCTGCCCTGATTGATTTGCTCCACCACCGCATGAATCTTGCCTTCTTTTGCCGCTCGAATAAAATTCATCTTGCCTTCCAAAGTGACCGATGACTTGCCGTAAGTCTTGGAAGCAATTCCCGCCAAAGTATCCGCAAGCGCATAATACACCGCCCCATGCAGACCCTTGCTGAAATTCGTATAGTCCTCCTTGATTTCAAGCTCGCCTTTGGCATATCCTAAACCGACATCGGTGACGACAATTCCGATATGGCGTGCAAATGCATTGTTCGCCATAAAATAATCCGCCAGTTTTCTGTAATCCATATCATCCCTCCACTTTAAAACTCCAATAAAAGTCGAATTTTGTTCTCCAATTCGTTTTGAAAACTCTTTTGCTGCTCCCGAATTCCTAAACGCCAAAGCCGATTTTCATCCTTCAATCCGAATGCTTAATTTATTGTCCCGACACGGTGACATTGTCCAAAATAATTGCCTTTGGCGTAATGGAATATTTTCTTTGCTCAAGCTCCTTTGAAAAATGCATCTGATTTTGAATCTTGAAGATATTTTCCGAGATGGCGCCTCCGGTAATAAAATGAATTTCTCCGTCTTTTACCCATTTCGCCAAACGAAATTCTCCGCCGAAATCACCCGTTGTCGGGTCCATAATGAAGGAGGAAAAAGCTAGAATTTCGATATAATCTCCCTTGAGATAATCCGATAAAGAATTTTTTCCGCCGTCCATTTCAAAAGTGCTGCAGCTTCCCATATTTTCAATTCCCATATAATGACTGTATCGCGCGGAAGTTCGTAAGTTTTGAACTTTTCCCGCTTCATACAAGGTATAACCGGACAATATCTTGCCCTCTCTATCCACCGGCTTGGCATAAATTGAGTTTTCCAAAGCCGGATTCATTCGGATATTCAGCTTTTCCTGCGCATCCGGCGACAAGAAATTCTCATGTAGCTTTGCCCGACTGCCGCCTTGGTAAATCCAGCTGTCACTCGCTTGGTCCACATAGAAGAAGAAAAATTCCTCGACCGCGTCTCCGCTGATGATAACGCGCTGATCCTCCAGCTTGCGATTACGAATAGCCCGACTTCTTCCATCGGTCTCCATAAGCTGCTTATCCACGATTTTCTCGATTTCCGCGATGTCGATATGCGTCAACGAATAATCGTTGAAAATTTCAATCGGCTCTTCCCCTTCATTGGAATCCGTTACGAGCTCGAAGAAAAATTCCCCATGAGGATAGGTGATATCCGTCCCTTTGGATGTGATTACTCGGCAGAATCCTTCTCTTGAAAAAATTTCACAAGAATTCACTTTTGCCGAATAAGGATAGGACTTGTAAATCGTCCGATGAATTTCATCATATTTCTCTTGAAGCTCTTTTCTGTTTTCAAAAGCTTTGAGCGTCAGATATTTCGTTTCGTCATTGCATGGCAAATCATACCATTTGTTTTTCACAAACCCCGCGCTGAAAACCGCATCGTCGATTTTCTTTTGAATCTCTTCTTTCGAATCCGATATGCCGACCAAAAAAACAGCATCTCCCTTGTATTTTTCATCCGCCTGCTCAAAATCGACATAAACACATACACGAAATTCGTGCACTTCCGCCAGCCGATTCATATCCAAATTCTCTCGGATAAAAAACAATTCACTCGAAGAATATTTTTCTTCCGCAATCGTCCACGCGGAAATATCATCTCGATTCAACAATTCTCTAATTTGCTCTATCATCAGCTCAATCTCCCTCTCGCTTTAATATAAGAGCCTCCCATTGAGGTTCTGACCAATTCTTTCCATCCTTTTCCGCAATGTCCCGCTCCAGAGAGTACGATTCCCGGCGAAACCATCGAAATCGACTCGAGCAGTTCCGGCACATAACCTGTCAAATAGACCGGACTCACAACCTTGCCGCTCAACTTGCCATCGACAATCTCCCGAGCTTTGGATGCCACGCATTGAATCCCCCAGTTTTTCGGGTCTTCCATTCCGGACGAAAAACCTTCCAACAGATAGCCGAATTTTATCGAATCAATCATATCCTCCAACGAATCGGTTCCTTCTTCAAAAAAAGTATTGGTCATTCTCGTATAGGCTTTTCTTTTATAGCTTTCTCTTTTTCCGTTGCCCGTCGGTTCGATTCCGAGCAATATTGCGGAAAGCTCATCGCACATACCATGCTTCAGTATTCCGTTTTGAATGATGACGGTGTCCTTGCCGAGATTTCCTTCATCGTCGAACAGATAGCTGGAGACTTCTTCGCATGCGCAAGCTCCGTCATGCATAACGACCTTGTCCGATGCCACGCGCTGATTGAGATATTCCTGTCCTTTGGCGCGATTTTTGACAAACATATCCATCTCCGCGCCATGTCCAAAGGCTTCATGCGCAATCAAACCGGTAAATTCCGGGTCGCAAATGATATCATATTCGCCCGCCTCAATTGCTTCCGCATGGAGCAATTCTTCCGCTCGCATCGATGCGATGTCCGCCAAATTCTCCAGTTCGTCAACCATCTCCAGCCCGCAAATTCCCGATTTGGTTATCATATCCTGCTGAGTATTCTCTCGGTCGGATGCGATTGCCACCGAACCGCCGATGGCAAAGGCGTAGCTTTGGTATAAATCTTTGTTCTTAGATAGAAAAATCTTATTCACCTGAATGACCGACATTTCCAAAATCAGCTGCACGACCTTAGGATAATTCGCTTTCACTCTGTCATGCGCCTCACTCATCTTTTCCAATATTTCTTTCGGGTTATCCTCCGTCGGCAACTGCTCCACCTCGCCGACGAAAAAATGCTCCGCCTTTTCATCCGTCGGCGCTTTCGGATAATTCACAGGCGGATTGTTTTTCAAAAAAGCGAGCCGATCCGCCTTCGCAATCTCGCGCACTCTTTCGCATACTCGCTTTACATCCAAATCATTGAAAGAATACTCGCTGAATCCGTTCTCCTGAAAAACCCGCACCACAAAACCGCGCTGGGAATCCTCCGACGGCTTGATGGAAAATCCGCTGCTGCGCACCGTATACGATTTTCCGGAAACATCCGCTCCCAAGATGGAAACATAGGAAAATTCCTGTCCCAAAATATCCACAATCTGCTGAAGCTGAGCTTTTCTGCTCAACAAAAAATCCGATGTTTTTAATTTCATATCTCTCTCCTATTTTCGAAAAATGTCATTCAATATTACTTCGATACAACTTTTTACTTATAACTTAAATTCATTTTCAAATAGACTTGAATCCATACGCTCTCCGCTAACTTCCCCTTCCAACTCTTCAAAAAGGAGTCGATTTAAAAGGAAGGAATACAAAATCTCCACTACAATTATATCAGCATTTTTGAAATACCGCATCATAAAATGCGCGTGCTTCATACAATAGCAGTAAAAGTAAATTGCCAATATCTCATACTGAAACTTAATAAACCGTAGAGAAATATCATACTTTTTCCGTTGCGATAGAAAGGCGGAGTGATGGGGTCACTATTCCCTACAAGTTGGAAAACAAAAAACAAGTTATTCAAAATACAGATTGTTGACAGCTATTCTTTCAAATAGGTTATCACTATTATTTCATAATGAAAATAGTAATCTGTTTTGCTCATTGCTTTACGAAGCAAACAAAAAGACACAGTTCCCTGTGCCTTCTCATTTTAAAATCCTTCGCGCTCAATCAATTGGTACATAAGCGCATTACAAATTGCAGCCGCTACATTGCTGCCTCCTTTGCGACCTCTTGCCACAATATACGGAATCCCCGACTCCATAATCAATTCTTTGGACTCTACGACATTGACAAAGCCGACCGGTACGCCGATGATAAGCTCCGGTTTGATTTTGCCCTCTTTGATCATCTGATCCAACGCAATCAGCGCCGTCGGTGCATTTCCGATTGCAAAAATGAGCGGTCGGTCGATTTTCGCAGCTTTTTCCATCGACACGATGGCTCTCGTGATTCCTCTTTCCTTTGCTTCTTTCGCCACATCCTCGTCAGCGATAAAACATTCTACCTCTCCACCCAATTTTTTCAGAGACGGTTTGCTCACTCCGGATTTTGCCATATTGGTGTCCGTTATAATGACCGCTCCACTTTTGAGCGCGTCCAATCCCGCCTCAACCGCCGTTTCGGAGAATGCCAAATTATATAAATACTCAAAGTCCGCTGATGTGTGGATAACTCTTTTCAAAACCGCTTCATGCTTCGGATCGACCACGAAATCCGGATGCTCGTCGCGGATAATTTGTGAAATAATTTCAAAACTCTTTTTTTCGATTTCATTCGGTGCCACAATGTCAAATTTCATATAAAATCTCCTTCCAAATTCTTCTATTCCAATACTTATAACAATATACAAGACGAGAAAACAAATTCTTCCGTTATTTGTTTTTTTATTATTTTTTCTTGACTTTCCGGATATAATCTGCTGGTTCGTTGCTATGAATTCTTATCCAAAAGTTTTCCACACACTTATCCACAAGATACTCAGATTTTGAGTGAATAAACAATTGTTTCGAGCAGAAATTTCAGTAAATTTTCCAACTGCCGTTTCTTCGTGCTCAATCTCATTTCTATGTCGAATTTTCAATTTGAAATTCGTCGGTCGATGTAATGCTCCGAGCAAATCCATCTCATTCGCAACGAATTGTTATTAAATCAATCTCTACTTGGAATGTTCATTCCGACAAGCATTCCAATCAGCATCCCTAATCCGACACAAAGACCACCCCAATGTATTTGTCCGAATATCGATAGAATGTTCATGACAACAACACCCGCCAACATTCCGAAGATCATGCCCAAAATCATATAATTTTTCTTCTCGTGATTCGGTTCTTTTTCAGTTCCGTTTCTCACTTAAATTTCCTTTCTTACGGCTTCTTACAAAAGGCTTATCGGATTAACAGTTCTCGTTTTGAAAATCCAATGGGTAGTCCGCCGAAATAATATAGATTGGATTGTTTGCCATCATCATATTGTATCCACCGATTTTTTTCGATTTCGCAGACGAAATGCTGACATACTCGACATTTTCAAATGGAGCCTGCTCCAAAATTTGATTCGCTTCCGTCAATGACTCCAGCGTTATCGTGTTGATAACAAAGCGAATCGATTTTTTCTTGAATTTGGATTTATCCACCATCTGTTCATAATGCTGTCGATGTTTTGCCACAATCGTTTCGATGATTTTTCCCATATTTTTTCCGGAGCCGCCGATGAATACCTTGTCTGCCGGCGTCCAATCGTCCATACCGTCGGGCGCTTTTGCAAGGCTGAGTTTTATATTGTGAATACCCAATCGCTTTTGGTTCAATTGAACAAGTTCAAAGGCATCTTCTTTTTGCTCCACCGCATAGACCCAGGAACGATTCGCTCGCTTTGCCATCTCCAAAGTCACCGAGCCGGTGCCCGCTCCGATATCATAGACGACATCTTCGGGTTGTATATTCAGTTTCGCCAATGAGATATGACGAATTTCTTCTTTGGTCATCGGTGCATTGCCGCGCTCGAGGTCTTCGTCACGAATAAAGGAATTCGGATTCGCCGGATTTTCATTCTCAACCAACATGACCGCCAGCTCGGAAATTTCTTTTGCTTTAATTTCCGACGGAGAGCCGGAGTAAATTTTTTCACTCTCACTGCCGAGATTTTCTCCAACCGTCACCTTCAAAAAATCCATCCCCGCCTCACAGAGCCCTTCGCAGATATTGACAACCTTCGCCTCGCCTCCGGTCAGCGCAAAGACTCTTTTGTTGTAGGTGGACAGAGCGACGAGATTGGTCTCTCTGCCATGCGCGGAGGTCAGTACGACATCCTCAAAGCTGCTTCCCAATTTTGCAAAGAAGTATTGCATTGAGCTGATTCCGTTGATGATTTCAATTTGAATATCGCTGTTTTTGAGTCCTCTCGAAATGGTTTTTGCCAAACTGTAAAAACCGGTATCGCCGGAAACCATCACTACGATATCTTCGGGGCTCTCTTGGATGAGCTTCACGATTTCGCTGACTTTGAATGAAATGATTTCTTGCAAAATATTTTCAAGCTCCGTCCCGATTCTTGCGGTGGTATAAACTTTTTTTGCAGATGTGAGCACTTCTCTCGCATAGGCGGTCAAAAATTTCTCCTGTCCGAGCCCGACACCTACAATGGTTACTTTTTTCGGCATACTTCCTCCTATCCGATATCTCCTTTGACAATCGCATCCGCCAACTCTTTGGCAAAATATGTGATGAGCATATCGGAGCCCGCTCGATAAATCGATGTCGCCGATTCGCACATAATTTTGTATTCGTCAATCAATCCCGCTTTGCCCGCCGCTTTTATCATCGCATACTCGCCGCTGACGGAATAGGCTGCAATCGGAATGTCAAATTTTTCTTTGCTTCGATGAATGATGTCCAAATAGGAAAGCGCCGGCTTGACAATCACCAAGTCCGCTCCTTCTTCAATGTCCAATGCGATTTCACGCATCGCCTCATCGCTGTTGTGGAAATCCATCTGATATTGTTTTCTATCGCCGAAACTCGGTGCGGAGCCCGCCGCATCTCGAAAAGGTCCGTAGAATGCGGAACAATATTTCGCCGCATAACTCATGATGGCGACATTCTCATAGCCATGTCCGTCGAGCATATTTCGAATCGCTGAAACGCGCCCGTCCATCATATCGGAAGGCGCCACCATGTCCGCTCCCGCCTGCACCTGTGAAAGCGCAATTTTTGCCAGAACCTCTATCGTTTTGTCGTTATCCACATATTGGCCGTCCAAAATGCCGCAATGCCCATGCGATGTGTATTCACACATGCAGGTGTCGGCAATGATGTAGGCTTCCGGAAATCTTTTTTTGATTTCCATCGTCGCTTTTTGCACGATGCCGTCCTGCGCATGAGCCGAGGAGCCGCATGCATCCTTCTCATCCGGTACGCCGAAAATCATAAATCGCTCGACGCCGCGCTCCATCGATTCTTCTATAAAACTCGATACGGTATCCACGCTGTAATGGAACTGTCCGACCAAACTTCCAATCGGCGATTTGATATTCTTCCCGTCTTTCACAAAGAAAGGATAAATCAGAGAATCTTTGGAAATTCTCGTTTCCCGCACCATTCTTCTTAAAATATCATTTTGTCTTAACCTTCTTGGTCTTTTTATCATCTTGCTACCTCTATTACTTTTTCTATCAGAGAATCGATGGTCGCTTTTTCGGCAACTTCCACCTTCATCCCATAGGATTTCGCTTTCTCCGCCGTCACATTTCCGATGCAAATCGCATGAATTCTCGAAAAATCCATCGGCAGCGCCTTGGTAAATCCTTCGACCGTCGATGCCGAACTGAATACGGCATAGTCGATTTTTTTCATATCCTCTTCAATAAAATCTTCCATCGGATTTTTATAAATCGTATCATACACTTGTACTTCGCGATAAGCAATATTGTTTTCGCGCAACACGCTCGGCAAAATATCCGTCGCCAATTTTCCGCGAATAAGCATCACTTTTTCGTTCGGCAAAATATCTTTTACCAAGCCTTCCGCCAAGTGAGCGGATTCATACACATCCGGCATGTAATCGACGACCAAACCTCTTTGTTCCAACAATTTTTTGGTCTGCTGTCCCACCGCAGCAATCTTTACACCGTAGAGCGTACGAATGTCGAGTTTGTTGTCCGACAGTTTTTTGAAAAACTTCTCCACGCCGTTCGGACTCGTAAATACGATATAGGCATAGTTTTTCATATCGTACATCGCATCGACGAAATCTTCATTCTCCTGTAGGATGACGGTTTCGATACAAGGGAATTCAACCACCTTTGCACCCTGCTCCCGCAATTTATCCGACAGCTGTCCCGCCTTTTCCTTCGATCTCGTGACTAAAATCGTTTTGTTGATGAGCGGCTTTATCGTGAACCAATCCATATTTTGGCTCAGCCCCGCCACATCGCCCACAATCGTGATTGCCGGACTTTCGATGTCCGCTTCACGCACCTTTTTGTAAATCGTGCTGACGGTCGCGACCACTTTGCGTTGAAAGGAGGTCGTTCCTTTTTCGATGGTTGCCGCCGGCATATTCGGGTCGATGCCCGCTTCAATCAATCCGTCCATCAGCTCACACAATGCGGTGAGTCCCATCAGGAAAACCAATGTTCCTTTGTGCTCCACCAAAGCCTTGTAGTTGATATCGACTTTCTTGCCCGCCTTGGCATGTCCGGTGATAATATGCAGGCTGGATGTCAAATTTCGATGCGTCACCGGAATTCCCGCATAGGTCGGTACGGCAATCGCCGATGTGATTCCGGGTACGACTTCATAAGGCACTTCGTTTTCGATTAACAGCTCCAATTCTTCCGCGCCGCGACCGAACAAAAAGCTGTCGCCTCCTTTCAGACGAACCACTCGCTTGCCGGCTTGGGCATTCTCCAAAATAATTTTGTTGATTTCTTCCTGTGGAACGGGATGGTGACTCATCCTTTTGCCCACATTGATTTTAACAGCGTTTTGCGGCACAAGACTCATAACTTCCGGACTGACCAATCGGTCATAGATAACGACCTCCGCCGCTTCGATTCGCTCTTTTCCTTTGATGGTAAGCAAGCCTCTGTCACCGGGGCCGGCGCCTACCAAGCTGACAAAGCCTTTTATTTTCTTCTCACGATTTTGCATAACCTCTTCCTTTACGCTTTTGATTTCAATTCCGCGGCAAGTTCCATCCCAAGCTGCTGTGCCTGTGACTTGGATGCCGTTTTGCTTCCTTGATATATGTTAAGCGAAACGATATTGCCTCGCTCCATTTCCATCTTGTAATGCTCAAACTCCTTCTCCACGACATAGAGCCCGCTCAGCGTGATTTGCTCGCCGCTAAGTTTTGCATAAGCCGCTATCGGTGCGGAACATCCGCCGTTGAGTTCGCGTACGAATGCGCGCTCGCACAGACTCGTGATAAAGGATTCCTCCGAGTGAAATTCGGATAAAATTTCTTTTGGAAAATCCGCGCGTCCCTGTACGGCAATCACCGCCTGACAATTTGCCGGAATGATTTGCTCGACGCTGAAATATTCGCTGATTCTATCTGCCAATCCGAGTCTTTGAAGCCCTGCCGACGCGAGCACCAATGCCGAATATTCACCTCGGTCGAGCTTTTCCAATCGGGTGAGCACATTGCCTCGAACCGGCTTGATGTCAAAGTCGGGAAATAATTTACGCAACTGGATATTGCGTCGAGCGGAGGATGAGCCGATTGGCAAATGCTTCTCCAAACTTTTCCCCTTCGGCAAAACCAACACATCGCATGGATTTTCCCGCTTGCCGGTTGCCAGAATCGGAATTCTCGCATCCAGCTCCATCGGCATATCTTTCATACTGTGAACGGTGATATCAACTTTTTCATCCAGGAGAGCCTTGTCCAACTCTTTGACAAAAAGTCCTTTCCCCCCGATTTTATCCAAAGTCTTATCCAAAATGATATCGCCGGTCGTCTTCATCGGTACGATTTCAATTTCAATGCTCGAATCATATTTTTTGATACTGTCCGCAACGATTTGAGTCTGTATCATCGCCAACTTGCTGTCTCTTGTTCCAATTATTATTTTTTTCATGATTTCCTCGCTTTTGGCGTCAAATTCAATTTATCCAGCGCCTCTCGAATTGCGTCCGCCGACTGTCGCACATATCGATGGTCGGTTCCGTCTCCGACAATTCCTACGCTGAGACTGTCACCAAGCCAAGTTGCCGGGAAAAAATAGCTGCTCTCGTCCTTTTTGTCCGCCACACTGACAAAGATTTTTCGCTCGCAAGCCTCTTTATAAACCTGATGATTGACCTCGCGATTGTCCGTTGCGGTCACCGCAATCACCGCATCTTTCAAATCACCGTACTCATAAGTGCGATTGATGATTTCAATCTCGCAGCGATAACCGGATGCGATGTCCTCTTCCCAATCCAAAATTCCCGCCATCTCCAAATTGCTCGAAGCATTCGGCGAAATCACACGCACCTTCGCTCCGTAGCTGAGGAGTGCTTTGATTCGTCTGCGGGCGATATTTCCCGAGCCGATAACGGTCACGAGTTTGTCTTTCAAATCCAAAAAGATTGGAAAGCGCGGCGCCGTTTCAAAACTGATTTTCGGTACGGTAACATCGCTCATTTCATTTTGTAAAAGAGCTTCTTGGTCTTTAATTTCATCGTTGACTGAAAGAGTTTCTTCCTTATTATATATAGCTTCTGAAGACAGATTTTTTTTCTCATCGCGCGCACGATAATCGCTCAACCATAATTTGAATTGCTCCAGCCCAAAATCGCTCTCGCCGCGATTTGATAAAAAAGCATTCAGCTCGTGCAGAGTACAAGAGCCCATCGGAATTTTCGCGTCGGATTTCTTGTCTATCTCTTCCGGCGGTCTTTTGATGACGATTGCCTTCGCATTCGCCGCTCGACAGGCGGACAATTTTTCATAGTAGCCGCCCGACTCGCCCGTTTCTTTCGTCAATAAAAAATCCGCGCCGAGCATCTCGAGCATGCTCGCGTTGACTTCATGGGTAAAAGGCCCTTGCATACAGATGATATTTTTCTTTTTGTAGTCGCTTCCCATCGCTATTTCAAGCGAAACCATGTCGGGCAATATGCGCGGAAACAATCGCTCCTTATAATTGTTGACCGCCGTATATTTCGGCAAATCCTTACTGCCCGTCGTCATCAGCACGCGGCCGTCATGCTCGTTCATGATACGAATTGCGTCGTCCTGATCTTTTGCCCAAAGAATTACATCCTCGTAGGCTTTGGCATCTTGATTTCCGCGAAGAATTCGCAGATAAGGTTTCTGCGCATGCTCGCATGCCGTCACGATGTTCTTGCTCACTTCCACCGCATAAGGATGCGTGGCATCCGTAACCAAGTCCGCTTTTTCGACAAGATTTTTCATCTCATCAATATTCAAGCGCCCTTCCAACAAATGCACATTTTGCTGGGTCAAACTCTCTTCAAAAACGCATTTTCCGTATTCCGTTGCAACGGTTACAAAAAGTTCATGCCCTTTTTCGGCAAGCAAGGTCGCCGTCGCCTTGCCTTCCGAAGTTCCGGCAAAAATTACGATTTTCATTTTCTGTATCCTCTTGGCGTAACCAATTTTCCATTGATAATTCTTGTGTTCTCGTTTCCGATTATAACCGTTGTAAACATATCCACTTTCGCATCTCGAAGTTCCGCAAGCGTCAATACCGTATGCTCTTCCTCATCGCGACCGATGTTTCGAACATAGCCGCATTTGGTGTCCGGCGATTTGTGGCGCATCATAATATCGCAAGCCTTTTGAAGATAATCCGCTCTTTTCATGCTCGACGGATTGTATAAAGCGATGACAAAATCCGCTGCGGACGCCATCTCCAACCGCTTCTCGATTTTTTCCCAAGGCGTGAGCAAATCGCTCAAGCTGATAATCGCAAAGTCGTGGATAAGCGGCGCTCCGAGTACGGCACCGGCTGAACTTGCCGCCGTAATTCCGGAAATCACTTCGATTTCCAAATCCGGATAATCCTCCGCCAATTCGTAAATCAATCCCGCCATGCCATAGACGCCGGCATCCCCGCTGGAAATCATCGCCACCGTATTGCCCGCAAGCGCGGATTTAATCGCCATTTCACAACGCTTGACTTCCTGCTTCATCGGCGTTTGGATAAGCTCCTTGCCTTCAATCATATCCCCCAGCAAATCCACATACAAATTGTAGCCCGCAATCACATTGCATTCTTTAATCGCGTCCAACGCCTTCGGTGTAATTTGCGAAAGCTCGCCCGGACCCGTTCCGATAACATATATTTTCATACATACCTCTTTCCGTTATTTTTTATTTCTTCTTTAAATATTCATTCATCACCTTCATAACCGAAACAATATTGCTTGCTTCCTCCGATGAAACAATAAATTTGATTTTATCATCCGAAAACTTCGCTTGATATTGGTAAAAAGATTTGTTCAATGCGAAGCTCTCCAAATTCGTCATATCATAAGCGAAAGGTTTTTCCTTGGATTCGCGAATAAACTTTCCTCTCACAATCTTAAAATTTGCCCCCGCAATCACCGGACCGACATCCAATGTGATCTCATCCAAATTCTGAGGGAAATTTTCACCGAGCTGATATTCTGAAAAATGCTCCAACAACAGATCCGTATCCCTTCTATCATTCGGTAGCTCAAAAGTGTATTTCTTATCCTTTGTCAACAATGTAATAAACATCATCACCGGATTCGGATCAAAATATCCTCTTACACCGATCTTCTGAATCGAAGCAAAAGGAATATTCACCTTCCCGTCTTTTTTCGTTTCCATCTGTAATCCGTCGTCCGTCAATGCAACCGACATCACCTTGTCTCCACCGAAAAGACTTTTCAAAAATCCACCTGTACTGTTTTCCAAATTTAGCTTCTTCATTCCCATTTCCTTTCAAATATCCACCGACTTGCGCTACACTCTCGGAAACAAAAGCAGCGCCGCCTTGGTCTGTATCTTCTGAACCACTTCCTGAACTTCATTGTAAAAACGAATATAGCCGTCGTCAATATCCTCTTCCGTCGTTTCATACACCGAAACGATGAGATTGTTCAACCTCTCGTGCAAATTATCCAGCTCCGAATCTCGAATCACTACATCCTTATAAGTGTCATAATACACTTTCAGTTCCAAACAAAGTGTAATCAGCTTCGGGATATGATCCTTAAACTCCTCCATATCCGTAAATCCGTCATCAATATTCTCCTGCAAAAAGAAATTTTCCATATCCAGATACATATAGCGAAACAAATTATTGATTCGCATAAAATATTCCTCAACCACTTTTTTCTTAAAAGCATCGTCAGCTCCCTTTTTCTCAAAGTTCGCCTTCAGCCATGTCTGAAACCAAAATGTAGCACTTGCCACCACAATCGAAACAATCGCCGGCACAACAACATTTACAAAATTCATCTCTTTCATAGCTTCCTCCTTTGCCGTAAGCTACGGACTTCAAAACAGAGCTTTCTTCAAAGCGGATATCATTTGTTTTTACCTGTTCAACAACTTTTATAACCTTAGGCACCCTCTAACACCAACCATGCTTGTTGACGAAAAGTGATTTTGTGAGAGAATTTCCTACATTTTGCACTAAGCGCACAAGTCCGCCCAAGAATAACTATAAAACGCAGCGCATTCTTTCCTTTTCCTTCTCAACAAAGAGCTCGGTTTCTCTTCCAAGCGTTTTAGCGAAAGAATTTCCATCGTTTCTCGCTAAGTGAACAAAACACACAATACCAACACCGGAATGCCCTAGCATTCCCACCTTACATCCGCTACCAAGCGTGCTTTCGAAGGGTGATTTTGTGAGAGAATGGCTTACATTTTACACGAAGCGTACAAGTCCGCTAAAGAATACCTATCGAACGCAACGCGTTCATTCCTCTGACCCGCTCCGCGAATAGTGGTTCTCTCCCATGCGTTTTAGCGAAGGAATTTCCATCATTTATCGCTAAGCGACAAAACACTCCTGCAAGGCTGGTCGCTTGCGACATTTTGCTTTGCGTTTTGAAGCGGGCGACCTAAACGATAAATTCTAGAGCTGTTAGCAAGGAGAGAAACCGGCGACAATGGCTATTGTCATCCCCTCTTTTTTAGTTTTGGGCACTATCACTTTTGCCCTCGCCTGTTTGCCGAGTTTTGTTACCATCCCGATGACCGCTGCTCGCTCACATACATTATCGACACCCGTCACCGAACTGACCAACTTCGAAGGCACAAAGCTATGGGATGTGAATTGCTCCGCCTTGGCGAGTTCATCTGCAGGGAAAAAATCAAGCCCGATATTCGTACTCTCTTTCTCCCTTGCAATTAAATCGTGAAATGCCTTTTCATCCGATTTCAAATCGATGCTGTTAATCGAATGTACCGCTTTTCGGTGAATACGATGCTTCGACAATATCTCGTCATAAAAACGAATGAACTCTCCACTGTCCTTGTCCCTTCTCGCACCCATTCCAACAAAGAATGTTTTCGGCACGATATGCAAAAATTCGCCGGACAGGGCAAATGGCGAAATCAAAACCTTCGGCAAATCACCGGCTTGCTCCAACAGAATTTCAACATCTGCATCGTCTTTGGCATCATACCATATAAAATGAGGATATTTTTTCATCAATACCTGCGCATATCGCTCGGATGCAATCAGCGCTATTTTTCTATCCTCCAAAATTGCCGACGCAATCGGCGCAATCCCTTTCGTATCCGCAATTTCAAATCCGTTTTCCACCGCCCAGGAGTCGATTGCCAACTTGTTGTTGATATCCGTTGCCGTCGTCAACACCAAGGTGCTCCCCAAATCATCCGCCAATTTTTTCGCCAACCGGTTCGCTCCGCCGATATGTCCCGAAAGCAGCGGGATCACAAATTGTCCCAACTCATCCATGACGAGCACCGCCGGATCTTGATCTTTTTTGACAATATATTTGGCAATTCCTCGAACCGCAATCCCGGTCGCCCCGATAAACAAAATGGCGTCGGCATGATGCCACGCTTCATTACTGAATTCATCCAGCGACGCTCGACCGATTTTGCTCGGGTTGTCTCCAAACAATTCATCATAAATTCGGGAGGATAAAAACTCCTTGGTCTCCACATCGCTGCAAAAATTGTTATACAGCGCCATCTTCACTCTCTGCTGAAGATTTGCCCCCTTCTTGGTAAAGGCAATCGTGTAAAATTTCATAGTTCCTCCGAACTGCTTTGGATATCTCTTACATTACAATCGTTCAATCGTGATTTTTTGCTTTTCGGAATCGACAACCGCCTTCGCTCCATATTGCATCAACATTTTGGGATAGGCATGCCCGAAGTTTGCATTATACACAATCGGAATGTCCTTGTCGATGACCTCACGATATACATTTTTATATTCCTCGTAGAAAATCTCATTTTGCGGCTTGCCGACCAAAATGCCCGCCAATTTCTCAAAAACGCCCTGCGCTTTCAAAACTTCGAGCATTTCTTTGAGCTTCGCCGGCTCCGGTCTTTCTTCGGAGGTTTCTAAAAACAATATGGCTCCGTCAAATTTTTCTTTACTTGGAAAAATTTGATATCGCTCGTTGATTTCCTTCTCTTCCGGATACCGCTCGCCGACGATTAAATCATACAGACTTTCCAAACAGCCTCCAATCAGATGCCCTTCAAAATGCGATGCCCCCTGCAATAATTCGTAGCCTTTTTTGTCCGGATGAGAAATTCGCGGCTTGTCCAATTGCGACGGCGAAAAATCCGTTCGCTCCTCATACCAAATCTCGCTTGGCGAAAATTCAAAAGGCTTGTCCGTAAAAATATTTTCAAATGAGGCTTTGGAATATGGAAGCATTTCTTTGTCCAGTTCGGCAAAGCAGGTCAACACGCTCAAGCCATAGAAGGTGGGAATCCCCAATTTATAAAGCATCAGATGATTGATGCTCGTATCGGAATATCCCATAAAAAACTTCGGATTGTCGCGAATGATTTTTTCCGCATTCTCATTAAAAATATAGGATGCCAATCGGAAGGTATCATCTCCGCCGATTGCACAAAAAATTCCTTTGATTTCTTTATCCGCAAATGCCGCCAGCAAATCCGCCGCTCTTTTCTCCGGATGCGCATCCAAATAGTTGATTCCCTTGAGCGCATTTTCCATATAGACGACTTCGAAACCGAAATCCTGCAGTCGCTTGGTTCCACGCTCCAATTGATGTGCACAAAAATTTTCTCCCAAGGTGCCTCTGGACAGACTGACCACCGCCACCTTATCTCCGCGTTTTAACTGAATCATTTATACCTCCATCTTCATATCATCCTGGTCGTTATCTTAGTCGCTTTCTTGGTCGGTATCTTGGTCGCTCGTAAAAAATATTGCATTATCATTCAAGACCGGATTCCAAAATCGCTTACTCCGTCGCATCTCGGAATTCGTGGCTGTAATTCGGCGCATACAATTTGGAGCGGTCATATTTATCGCCCAAAAATCCGCCAACCATAATCAGCGCGGTCTTGGTTATATTTTCTTTTTCAGCCGACTCCGCCAATTTTCCGACCGTAGTGCGTACGATTTTTTGCTCCGGCCAAGTCGCCTTATATACGATGGCAGCCGGAGTGTTCTGCGAATAGCCGCCCTTCATCAGTCGCTCGGAAAGTTCTTGAAGCATTCCCGTACTCAAAAAGATTACCATGGTCGCCTGATGCTCCGCGAGCAATGAAATTTCTTCCTTCGGCGGAACCGGCGTTCTGCCTTCCATTCTTGTCAAAATTACCGTCTGGGTTACATCCGGCAAAGTATATTCCGCACAAAGCGCCGCCGCCGCTCCAAACGCGGAGCTTACGCCCGGTGTAACCTGATACGGAATATCCAGTTCATCCAACAAATCGAATTGTTCACGAATTGCTCCGTAAATCGCCGGGTCTCCCGTGTGCAAGCGTACAATTTTTTTATTGAGCCGATATCCCTTCTTCATAACATCGATTACCTGCTCCAAGGTCATCGATGCGGAATTGTGAATCTCGCAATCCCTTTTTGCATAATTCAAAAGCTCCGGATTGACCAATGAGCCTGCATAAATGATAATGTCCGCTTCTTCCAACAGTTTTTTACCGCGTACGGTAATCAAATCCGCCGCTCCCGGACCCGCTCCAACAAAATTAATCATGATATCCTCCTGTTTTTTCTTCTTTCACAACTACGATGGAAAAGTAGCTGTTCTTCTCGTCTATGTCATCTAAAGAATGGTAAATTTTTTCATCTTTCATCGTTGCTTTCTCGACCATCTTTGCATTTTTGAGCAATCCTTTTTCTCTCAATTTCTCACGCAATTTGACGATGGATTTTCCCGATTTCATATACACTTTGTTTCCGACATAGCTCATTGCTTCGTCCAAAGTCTCATGGCTCGCCGGCACAATCAAAAGCGGTTGCGAGCCTTCGCACAGACTGTCATCCAAACTCGCCGCGACGGCACAAAATGAAGTGATGCCCGGCACAAGCTGCGTGTCATATCCCGCCGCCTTGATTTTGTGGTGAATATAAATATAGGTGCTATAAATCGCAGGGTCTCCCAAAGTGACAAATGCGACAGTCTTGCCCGCATCCAAATATTTTTTGATATCCTCGGCGCATTCATTGTGACAGCGCTGAACATTTTCCTTGTCGCGACTCATCGGCATCAAATATTCCAACAGCTCTTTGCCCTCAATATATTCGTCGATGATTTGCAATGCCAAATTCGTGGACTTCGAGCCGTCCGCCTGCTCCCCCGATGTCGGATAAGCCACATAATCGGCATTTCTAATCGTTTCAATTGCTTTTATAGTCAACAGTTTCGGGTCTCCGGGTCCTACTCCCACGCCAATCAATTTTCCTTTCATTCTTCCTCCTGTAATTGTTTAAGAAGTTCGCCCGCTCCTGCGCTCTCAAGCACCATCCCGTGCGAATTCGTAAACACGATAAATTCTATTCTGATTTTTTCTTTCGTTCGATGGTTGATATTTCGAATAATCGCATCTCCAATCGAGCGCATCGTATTGTCAAAAATTTCCTGTCCTTCCAGCAGCAGCGCATCCAGCATTTCCTCAATGCTGATCGCCTCCATGATTTTGAGCAGCGTTTCGCGACTCGCGCCATGGATTGCGCTGTGGCTCGCCATCACTTCCTGGCGTCCGTCCGCATACGCCGAATGCGTATTCATCACGCTGGCACCGAGTTTGAGCAATTTGCCGGCATGTCCGACGAACAGCGCTTCTTCAATTCCTAAAAACACCATATAGTCAAGTGCTTCGCCGACGAAATTGGAGATTTTCACACTTTTTTCAAGATCCAATTTCAAACTTTGTTTTGCAAAAGCCTGTCCGTAGTTGCCCGGACAAAACAGAAGCGGCTTGCCCGTATCCAATTCTTTAAATTGAGAAAGCTCCGTTCGTATCGTATCTACAAGCGCTTGTTCGCTCATCGGCTCGACGATGCCGCTCGTTCCGAGAATGGAAATGCCGCCGAGTATTCCCAATTTTTCATTGAAGGTTTTTTTGGCAATCTGCGCGCCGTCCTCCACCGAAATTTCCACAAGCAGCGCATGATATCGAAGCAGCTCCTGCATCTGAGCGGATTGTCGAATTACTTCGGCAATTTCCCGCACCATCATCTCGCGCGGCATCGGATTGATTGCGGAATGTTCCTTCTTGGGTGACAATCCTTTCTTTGTGACCAGTCCGACGCCCTCTCCGCCGAAGATTCCTACGATACCGAATTCACCGAGCAATCCTTTCGCCTCATCCTCTTCCAATTCTTCAAAACTGAAATTTTTGAGGTCAATGGCGTAAAAATATTTTCTCGGAATTCTTCGTAATGAAAGGTCGTTTTGCTCCTTTGCTTCTTCGCCGGATAATCGCTCCATCGACTCTTCCGATTGCAAGTCCGTCGCCGAAGTCTCGAGTTCTCCCTGAATCGTATCAATCGATGGAAGTGGAGCAAATAGAATCTCCCGATTTTGAAATGAGATGCTTGATGAGATGGCGGCGCCATGTGTCACATCGGGGTCATCGCCCGACTCTTTGATGGCGGTCGCTCTCGCTCCAATCAATCCCTTCCTATATTCGTTCAGCTCATAATCTCTGATTTCAACCGAAACCGTAATTCCTTTGAGCGTTTTTATCGGAATAATTTCCGCAGTATATTCAAAAACTTCGTCACCATTGCTTTTGACGAAGTCTTTGAAAACTTTATCGATTTTCAAATCGCCAAGCGATTCAGCCATAAGCATCGCCGAATACTTGGTGGCACCGGTGGCGGTTGTTCCGGTTGTGTAGCCTCTTTTGAGCTGCTTTTGACCTTGAACGATCACCATATCATTTTGTTGCATATTTCCCGCTTTCATTCGCATCATTCTCTTATCAGACGATGAATTTCCGCACTCACTTCATCCATCGTCAATGCTTTTTTATCAATCCGGAGTCCCTCATCGGCAAGTCGATTGACCAGCTCCGTTAAAATCGGCGCTCGCAGATTGTTTTCCTTAATCAGTTTTGTGTCGCAAAATATTTGATGCGGCTCGCCTTCGCCCGTCACCTGACCGTCACGCATCACATATACATAATCCGCGTAATTCGGCACAATGTCGATATCATGAGTCGCAAGGATAATCGTAATTCCTTTATCGGATTTCAAATCATCGAGCAAATCCATGATTTCTTCGACCCCTTTCGGATCGAGTCCCGCAGTCGGCTCATCCAAGATGACCACCTGCGGCTCCATTGCAAGCACACCCGCAATCGCCACGCGTTTTTTCTGCCCATAGCTCAGCGCATGAGTCGGTCTCTCGCGAAGCTTCGTGACGCCCGTTCGCTCCATCGCATATTCCACACGCTCGCGAACAACATCCTCCGGCAGCCCTAAATTGAGCGGTCCGAAACTGATGTCTCGAAACACATCCGAAGAAAAGAGCTGATCATCCGGATCTTGAAACACAATCCCTACATTTTTTCGCATTTCCAGCAAGCCTTTCTTGCTGTATTCAAGCTGCTTGTTATTGATTAAAATTTCTCCGGAATTTGCTTTCAGCACGCCGTTGAGATTGAGAAACAGCGTTGACTTTCCGGCACCGTTGCAGCCCAAAATCACCGTTGTTTTCCCCTTTTCAATTTTCATATTCAAATTCTTCAATATTAAATTCTCACGATCATATCCGAAACAAAGATTTTTTACTTCAACAATATTCATAGCAACCTCAATACAACAAAAATACCGATTTGAACAATTATCATAATAATCGCCGAGGCAATCATTTTATAGTTTTTCTCATAAGCGATGTCCAAGGTCAAAATCTGCCCTTGATATCCTCTACTCTCCAGTGCGTTGTAGATTTTGTCGCTGCGTCGCATCGCATCCACGAAAACTCTCGCCGCCAACGATCCCGTCGAATAGTAGGAAGTTTTCAAATCCTTATAGCCCAAACGGGAGTTCTGCGCGATTTTGATTTTTTCCGCACATTCAAGCAAGACGAAGATGAATCGATAAATCAGCTCCATCAGCTCGGTGAACAATCGCGGCACGCGTAGCTTCTCCATCGCCACGCTCAAGTCCGAAATCGTAGTGTTCATTACGAAAAAATACACCGCTGACATGATTCCCAAACTCTTTATGATAATTTCAAAACCTTGCATCAAACTTTCTTTGCTCGCACCATAATAATACCCGCCCAGCTTGATGCCAAACAAGAGCGCCTCTCGTTGCGCATAGCGGCTGAGCACAACCGTCAGCGTTCCGATCAGGATAAAACCCATCGGAATTCGGAGCATTTTTCCGATTTCCGACAGTGAATTTTTGCCAAAAGCAATATTTATAATCGCCATACCAACAAGGGTCGCCAAACTGACGACCCAATGATTCAGAAAAATGCACAACAAAAGTACCGCCAGTGAAACAAGTAATTTGTCCACCGGATTGACATTTTTTATTTTTGAACTGTAAGCATATTTATCGGTACCGAGCATGTTTCTCCTTTATCCAAAAACGGTTAGTGTTGTTCACGCCCCGTCTTTCCTTTTGTAATCTTTCCAATTCCAAATCCGATAATTCCCGCTCCAATTGCAGCTTGCAAAGCAAAGAGCATGGATTCGATTTCTCCACTTGCCGGCTCAATCAACGGCTCGAAAATCGGCTCGAAATCCGGAGCAATTTCTGTAATCGCACCTTCCGCTTCACCGTCCGCTCCGCCAAATTCCGCTTCTTTCACCAAGTAAAGCGGTGCAACGAACAATACTACTGTCACAAGCACCAACATAACAATCTTTTTGCCGAGACCTTGAACGCTGAAATTTTTGTATCCTTTTTCCAAATCATTTGCCGCACCGTAACCCAATGCACTCTCAAGCTCAACCACTTGATCCACACTGTATGATGCGATAACTTGGAAGATAATTACGGACAAAACTCCTTCCGCAATTGCAATCGGAACTTGAGTTACTGCAAAAATACCGAAGAATTTGACAAGCGATTCCATGATGCCGCCTTCCGCTGCCGGAAAAGCAATCGCCAACTGTGTCGCTGTAACCACATAAGTAATCAAATCCCCTAAAAATGCCGCAAAGAAAACGGAAACCGCCGGAGACAATCCCGCTTTACGCATCGCCTTGTAGCAAAGATATGCCACCCAAGCACCGACAATCGCCATCGAGAAAATATTCGCTCCCAAAGTCGTGATTCCACCATGCGCCAACAAAATCGCTTGGAACAAAAGTACAATCAATCCTACGATTGCCATCGGTCCCGGCCCGAACAAGATAGCACCGAGTGCGATTCCTGTCGGATGCGAACAACTTCCGGTCAACGACGGAATTTTAAGTGCGGAAAGGATAAAAGTAAATGCGCCTGCCATCGCAAGCAGAATTTTTGCTTTCGGATGCTCCTGCGTTACCTTTTTCAGTTTGGTAAAACCGTAGAACACAAAAGGTAAGGACACCGCATACCAGATTCCCGCCCACATCGTAGGCAAAAAACCTTCCGCAATGTGCATCGCCTGCGACGGCTGCCAGAGCCCCGATACGACTGCCACAACCACAGCGGTCATCGCCAGTCTCAAAATAAACATACGCTCTTTAGATTTGTTTAAGATATTTCTCATAACAAACCCCCTTTCTTATAATCACTCACAACAAAAAAAGACCCCTAGAGGCCGATCAATATTCCTCCATCCTCTGTAGAGAAAAACATTGACAATCATTTAAGTATTCCGACTCAGGCTTCAACACATGCAAAACACCTTCCCGATTACTCAGTGGCATTTGTTTTGCAGCTCGTCCATTACGGCAGCAGGACTGTGTGGGAATTTCACCCAACTTCCATAAATATGATTGCTTTTGTTTATTCTGTTGGTATCTCATTTGGTGAGCGTTGCTACATTTATTATATCCTTTTTGCGATGTAAAATCAAATCATTTTTCAGAAAAGACGAAAGAACAAATTGCACCAAGCTCAAGCAAAATCAATTTTTATAAACGAAGGCATCTCCGAAAATAATTGCTCATTATGAACAGAATTCTCGAGAAGACTAACAAGCGCTCATTCTCTGCAAAAGTATTGACAGTCCTTCATCTCAACAGTAGAATGATAGTAGTTATCGAAAACATTATGAAGGAGAATTTATGAGATTAGAATTTAATTTGACGGAGCAGGATTATATCGATTTTAATTTATACCATTTCGAGCACTCGAAATCAATTCAAAGCGCACATAACAAATCTCGATTCGGCGCGGCGATTGCTTATCTCGCATTGCCCTTTGTCTTGGTGAATGTGACGGAAATTCCATTTGCTTGGTGGATGACGACATTTTCAATTGTAGCCATCGTTTGGATATTGCTCTTTCCTAGTAGCATGAAGAAATTTTACACCAAGCAGATTAAAAAAGTTCTTCAGGAGAAAAACAACAGCTTCTTCGGCAAAAAGATTTTGGAATTGCGAGATGACGGCGTGATGACCAAGGGAGATTCCGACGAGACGATGACTTCCTACCATTCCATATCACAAATTGCCGAGAGCAACGGAAATCTTTATTTATACAACAGTTCCGTCTCCGCCATCATCGTGCCTGCAAGTGCATTTTCCTCATCGGATGAGCGCAAAGCATTTATCGAAACGCTTCGCCCTCGTATTCAAGAGCAGCCGACTCCCGAGAAGAAAAATTTATTCAGCACGATGGATAAAATGTAAACTGTCTAGCCGATAGGAATGAAATGGAGGCTCTATGTATATTCCGAATAAAATCCATTTGGCAAATCTGCCGACCAAAATTGAAAAACTCGAAAAACTTTCGCAGGAATACGGCAAAAATATCTATATCAAAAGAGATGACCAAACAGGCATCGAAATTTCGGGAAACAAAATTCGAAAACTCGAATACGCCGTTGCCGAAGCGAAGCGCGAAAATGCGACGATGCTCATAACCTGCGGCGCGCTGCAATCCAATCATGCGCGAGCAACCGCGGCCGTTGCGAACAAGCTCAACCTGAAATCCGTACTCGTTTTGGCCGACGGAAACAGAGCAGTGCCAAACGGAAATTACTTGCTTGATTTGATTTTAGGCACGGAAATTCGTCTGATCCATCCCGATGACTACGCTCGTGTCGATGAGATCATGAATGAAATCAAAAAAGAATATGAGCAAAAAGGCGAGAGAGCATATATTATTCCAACCGGCGCATCCAACGCCATCGGTATGTTCGGATATATTGAAGCCGTCCAAGAGATTATGCGACAGGAAAAAGAAACGGGCATTCAATTTGATGCCGTTGTCGATACGGTCGGCTCAACCGGAACTTATGCCGGTCTTGTGCTCGGAAAATCCATTCACCATGCTTCTTTTGACATCGTAGGATTCAGCATTGCGGACACAACGGAGTCTTTTCAAAAAAGAGCCCTTGAAAATATTGTCGATTGTTGCAAATATCTCTCGCTCGAAGGTAAAAATTATAACCCGCAAAGCTTCGGAATTTCGGAGCAGGAATTGAAAATAATCGACCGATATCGCGGAAGCGGATATGCACTTAACGATGTGGAAGACTTCGAGTTGGTAAAATATCTCGCTCGTTTGGAAGGCATTTTCGTCGATCCCGTCTATACCGCAAAGGCATTCAGAGGGATGCTCAGCGAAATTCGGCTCGCCGAAAAAGGACAACAGGATCCGATCGCATCCTTCGATAAATATCAAAATATCTTATTCATCCACACTGGCGGACTGTACGGAATCTTTCCGAAAGCCGAAGAAATGATGACTCTTTTGGAGAGATAATATTTTCTATTGAAAAAAACCGATACTCAGCCATTGAAAACTGTTGCTCGGCTGCCGAGAAAATCCTGATTCTCAGCTATTAGAAAATACGGATGCTCAGCTACTGTATCAGCCACTATATGAGATTGGAAATTTAAAAAGTTTTCGATTTTGTAACACCAAAATGACTTTTATCCACAAATTTAGAATGATAAACTTTAAATTGAATATAGTTATAAGTAAATTCATTCAAAAAAAGGATGTGCATCCACCTATTCAATCAGTGGATGAGCATCCTTCTTTTCATTTTAGAATTTCTCTTTAAATCTTTCGAAAAACAAATAAGTACTCATGCGCCAGCAATAAAAAATTATATTTTACACTATTCGTCTTCCAATATCCGGTTGCCTTGCAATTGTGCTGCTCTTTAATAATCAACTCTTTCAATTTGAAGCCCTGTTGCTCAAAAATTTTCATCACATCAAAACTCATCGGAATTACATGGCCTTTTTGTCTGGTATCACCCATCAATATCGCACAGAATTTGTCTTTTTTCAGAACTCGATAACATTCTCCCGCCACTTTCTGCATCTCATTAAGAAATTCCGGTACTTTACAATGGGATAAATCGCCTTCAATATCTTTACTGTATTGAATGATATTGGCGTAAGGCGGATGTGTGCATATAAAATCAATGCTCTCACTTCGAATAAAATCCAAATTCCGCGCATCTCCTTTTACTATATGAACGCTTCCCGATTTTTCCCATGGAAAATCGGTCTTTTCCTTGCATCTTTCCAAAGCATTGATATTAACATCCACACCGATAATATTTCTTCCCAGCAATTTTGCTTCCACCAAAGTCGTTCCGCCGCCGACAAACTGATCGAGCACCAAGTCTCCCTCATTCGAATAACGAATCAACAAATTTCTCGGTATATAGGGCGACCAATTGCCACGCCATTTTGCATCATGTGTTGCCCAATCGCCACGAATAGGAAAACTCCACACCGAATTCATTTCCAGCTCAAAATTCTCCGGCTCCCAAATCACTTTTTTCTTAGCCATAAGACCTCCCCCGGGTTCTTAAATTCCAAACGATATATCACATTTATCTTTAAAAAATCCAAAAAACTGCCCAAATATTTATTTCTCTGCCAAATCCAAAATGAATCCCGCTTCTATATCCCAAAAAGCAAAAATCATACGGATTTAATAATTCACGATCAGCAACTCGCTAATCTTTCCTCTCGCTTCACTGTTTGAGTTTATCATTCTGGATGCCGACACTCGATGAATCTGATGATCTTCGTACAGAATATCAAAGAAATCATCCCTTTCATCAATATTCTTCGGATCGGAATTGCTTACGACCACCTTAGCATTTCTCCGCGCTAAATGATTGACAAATTTCGCAAGCTCAATCTGCTCTGTATCGCTAAAGCTCTGCTCGGAGTATGCTGTAAAATTTGATGTGGCCGTCAGCGGTCGATATGGCGGATCAAAATATACAAAGGTATTTTGATCTACAAATGAATCACATTTCCTATAATCGCCGCATACAATTTCTACACCCTGCAAAGCTGTTGATACATTTTGAAGATTATCTCGATCGCATATCAAAGGATTTTTATAAGATCCCATCGGCACATTAAAATGACCTTTCTTGTTGACTCGATACAATCCGTTAAAACAGGTTTTGTTCAAAAAGAGAAATAATGCAGCCATCTCCACTTTGGATTCATCCAACTTTTGCAATTTTAATAAATTAAATCGTTCCCGCTGCAAATAGTAATATTCTTTTCTCTCTTCAAAGTCTCTTTCCCAAAAATCCGTTTGCATTTTTGAAAGAATCTCTATTAACTCGGTTATACTATCCCTAACTACGATATATGAATTGATCAACTCCATATTGATATCGCTGATATAGATCGAATCCATCTCATAGTTGGATAGAATATCAAACAAAACCGCTCCACCTCCAACAAATGGCTCTGCATATTTTTTAATTTCGTCTCCGAGAGCAATCGGATATTTTTCCTGAATTTGACTGAGTAGCTGTCCTTTTCCACCGGCCCATTTTAGAAATGGTTTTATTTTTATATTATTTTTTAGCATCACACACATCCCATCGTTAGCTCTTTTCAACACCGACTGTCGGTATCATTATCCTATACTCTCGAAAAACCTACAATTAAATTTCGAAAGCCTCTTTTATTTTCTCTTCCAAATAGCCATTCTTCGCCATGTAGTAATTCATAATCACAATATGTCTGAACGCTTTGTTTAGCTGATTTTTATTTTTGTTATCCCAACATTGACCATCCGTCAACAAAATGAATTCTATATTACTACGCTTGAGTTCATTCGCTCTATTAATATAGCTGTCAATGATTTCTTCCGGCTTCGATCCGGCTACATAATAATAATTTGTTTCAATATTCAACGCTTTATTATCTCTAATCAAAATAAAATCCGCTTTTCTGTTTAAAATATCCTTATCTTCAATAAAAATCTTATGCTCCGATAACTTTTTGAATTGTTTTTGCTCAATCAGCTCAATACCATATTTTTCGCAAACCGCTCCGATTATCTCTTTACATATACTCTCAAAGAAAGTCCCGCTTCGGTTCTTTCTCCCGTTGGAGTCTAAGCCAACCAAAGCTCCCACCACATAATCAACAACATTTTGCTCAAGCAAATTCAAAAACAAAAATTTCAAGCCCATCTTATCAAAAAAGTTATAGTAGCGTTCAATCTCTTCATCGGTAAAACATTTGTCATCCGTTACTCGCAAGAAATCAAATTGTTCTATTGCTTTTTCCGAATTGATAACTTCAAATATTTTGCGTCCTTTCCACAATTCTTCTCTTTCCATTTTGCCAAGTGCAAACAACAACGGAAAAGTATTTACTACGGATGGTAATTTCCTCAGCAATTTGAAAAATGTCTCTTTGAAATTCTCATTTCGAATCAAGCTGCTCATCGCATGTAATTCTATGCTGAATTCTTCGTACGACTTTGCATTCTCCCAATTTACAAAAAAAAGAATACTCTCGATTCGTAGTCAAAATGTTTTCCACGAAAATATTTACTAAATCCTGCTCCGTTTTGTCCGTATACATTCTTCCCCCTAACAACAATGAATTGATAATCATCCGAAATTCGATATTCCATCTGCAAACTCGAATTGTTTTTTCAAAGAAGTTTTATATTCCTCCCGTTAAAACTCCGATTCAAAAACACATGGTAACAAAAATCTCTATTATCCAAAGTTTTCCCGAATAATCTTCCAAATCACTTTGGTATTTTTACAAAATTACTCCCATTGATTCATTATCTTTCGAACTTCATCCTCGCAGGCGCGCATCGCCAAAATGGTTTTTTCAAAAAGCTCGTCGAGACTCCAGCCCAAATTTTCAGCACCCTGAGCAATAATCTCACGCGAGCAGCCGCCTGCAAATTTTTTGTCTTTAAATTTCTTTTTCAAACTGGAAACTTCCATGTCTTTGACACTTTTGGACGGTCGCATAAGCGCCGCCGCACCGATGATTCCGGTAAGCTCGTCAACGGCGAACAGAATCTTTTCCATCTGATGTATCGGCGGCATATCCACCACGATTCCATGACCATGGCTGCAAATCGAGTAAATCATTTCCTCCGAAGCGCCCGCTTGACGCAAAATTTCCGGCGCTTTCCTGCAATGCTCCTCCGGGAACATCCCAAAATCAATATCGTGCAACAGACCGACCATATACCAATACTCCGACTCGTCCTGATATCCATACTCATTGGCAAACCATTGCATCACGCCGGCCACGGTAAGACCATGTAAAATATGAAAACTCTCCGGATTATACTTCCGAAGCAGTTTTAATCCGTCTTCACGATTAATATTACTCTTCATCGCACACCTCCGATCCGATTTCTACATAACCATTATATCAGAAGAATTCTTCTTCAACATCATCTATTTATAAAAACGCTGACAAGAATTTTGCGTTACAAAACCCATCTCAAATGTAGACAACAAATTCCGAACCTAAATTTTCATTAAAATTATCTTCCCAAATATGAACATATGATGAGAATTCCTTTTTCGAAACAAAAAGCACCGGGATAAAGCCCCGATGCTTCCTCTGTAATTATTTTGTAAGTTCAATAAAGTCTTCGATTGACTTCTCAACCATCTTGAGCGCGCCCGCCCAGAATTCTTTTTTGCTGAGGTCGATTCCCATGACTTTGGCAGTATCTTCGACCGAGCCGACGGTTGTCGCTTTGAGCATCTGCTGATACTTCTCAACAAAGCCTTCCGGTTTTTCCTGATAAAGCGCGTATAGCCCTTTGGAGAAAAGACCGCCGAATGCGTATGGGAAATTGTAAAAACTGTTGGACTCGGAATAATAATGTCCTTTATTCACCCACATATACGGATGAAGCACTTCCGGATCCAAGCCGTCTCCATAAGCTTTTCTCTGTGCATCCAACATAATTTCTTCCAATTCATCCGCAAAGAGAAATGCGGATTTTCTCTTCTCAAACACTTCGCTCTCAAAAAGATATCTGGAATAGATGTCGACGATGATTTGAGTCACATCCTGAAGCTGCTGCTCAATCAAATTGATTTTTTCCTCTTTATCCGCACTGGCGATAATCGGGTTGAGCAACAGATTTTCGTTAAAGGTGGATGCGGTTTCCGCAACCGGCATCGAATAGCTCCAGTTGAGCGGAAGATGGGATTGAATATGCAAACCGTGGTATGCATGTCCCAATTCATGAGCCGCAGTCACAAGCGAGCCGAGCAACCCATCGTCATTGAGCAACACTCTCGATTGCTTGATAAAAGGCAAGTTAGAGCAAAATGCGCCGCCCACTTTCCCTTTTTTCGGGAACACATCAATATGCTTTTTGTCATACATATCTTTCGTCATATCGGCAAGGTCTTGAGAAAATCCCGAAAAAACTTTCATCAAAAACTCTTTCGCTTCTTCCACTGTAAAAGTGCGCGAACTTTTTCCCATCGGCGCGAACAAATCATAGAAAGGCAATCCGTTTTTATGACCAAGCAGTTTCGCCTTGTGTTTCAAATATTTTCTAAAGGTCGGCAGAGAATCCTCCATCGCGGAAATCAATGCATCCAATGTTTCTCTTTTCATGCGGGATCTCTCCAAAGTTTGTGCCAAAGGACTTTCAAAGCCACGAAGCGCCGAAATGTCGTTGACCTGCGATTTGATATTGTTGAGCGCAAAGGCGATTGGCGCTTTGATATGACGATACATTTCAAGCTCGGCAAAATATGCTTTTTTTCGAACTTCCGGATCTTCCTCATAAGCCAAATTTCGAACCTGCGGCAAAGTCACCTTCTGTCCGTCCAGCTCGCCTTCCACAGTTGAAGTCAAATAGCTTTGAAGCGTTGACCAGGAAGAGCCTGCGCTCAGATTCATTTTTGAAATAACCGCTTCCACTTCATCCGAAAGAAGATGCGATGCATCCTGTTTCGCTTCTTCAAAGTAGAATTTGTACTGTGCCAAATAATCATCCTGCATAATATCGCTTTGGATATTTCCTAAAAATCTTCTCAAACGAGCATCCTCACTTGAAAAGTTTGCCATTTTGCTCTGTAAGATGGCGGAATAATTCGCGCTGACCTTGTCCGTCGTATTCGTTGCCTGATTCAAGCGGATAAATGCTCCCAATCGTCGCTGAATTACCGTTCTTTCCTCTATCAATTGAATCACGGATTTGATATTTTGCAGATTGTCCTGTGTTGTGACGGACTGAAATCTTTTCAAAAGCTCATCCAAACTTTTCAAATCCGATTGAAATTCTTCACTTTCATAAGACGGATATAAATCCGTTAATGACCATTCGTACATAAAACCTCCTATTGCATTACAAAATCAACTTTATCCAAAATCTATTATATCTCATTCCATTTTAATAGTCCACCGTTCAAAAATTTTTCCAATGCGCAATAAAATCCGATTTCATTCTCAAATTTCATTTTTACTTTTTATTTTGAACATCTACAATGCGATTTCCAATTTTATTTTTAACTCCGTTTCAAAATTTTTCCGTCAATCGGGCACATTGTTTTAGGTTTCAAATTTGCCACCCGTTTTGAAACCCCGATGAATATGCCGACCGCTTTCATTATTATTGCTTATTCACATTGGAATGACTGATAAGGGACTTCAATCCAAAAAATACTGCCTTTTTCCAATTCAGAATCAACTCCACAAGTTCCACCGTGCATTTGAATAATTTGCTTAACAATCGACAGTCCTAATCCGGAGCCGATGTCTGAGCGAATATGAGTTTGCTTCACCTTGTAGTAGCGCTCCCAGATATCTTTCAGGTATTGAGGCTCAATCCCTTTACCGGTATCGGCAACGGATATACGCACCATTTGCAAATCATCATAACTTAAAATTTCCTGTTTTACATAGACATACCCATCGTCACCGGTATGACTGACTGCATTCCCAATCAGATTATAAATCACCTGTGCGATTTTCGATTCATCCCCTACTACCATAACCTTCTGCTCAAATTCAAAATTTAGAATGTATTTTTCATTGGACAACAATTTGTTGCATCGCGTAATAATATCTTCAACAAGCGCGGTAATACAAAAACGATCCTTATGAATCGACTTGCTGTCCGAGATTTGTGAAATCGCTAGAATATCGTTGACCAATCGGTTCAAGCGTTTTGCCTCATCGATTATGACTTGCACATTTTCCGTTGCATTCTCATTCGGCAGATCCCGTATCATCTCTGCATACCCCTGAATCATCGTCAGCGGCGTTCGCAGGTCATGGGATATATTGGCAATAAGTTCTCTTTTGAGTCTTTCCGCTTTTCCCAACTCAAATGATGTTTGTTTCAGCGTATCGTTGAGCTCCACGATTTCTCGATAAGTCTCGGGAGAAAACGCCAAATTATATCTTCCGGAAATCAAATGCTTGGCGGAGTGATTGATATCGATAATCGGTTGCGCAATCTTCTTTGCCAAAAGATATGCTAATATACCCGCTGCAATAATCAACAGTATTGTCACATACAAAATTTGTATTCGAAGTACCGATTTCGTTGCGCTCATCGGAGTGAGCATCGCATCGATGAGAACGATTACATCTTTGCTCTCCGATGCTTTGATATAAATAAGGCGCTCCGGTTTTGAAAATCTCGGGATATTACTTCCCGAATTTTTTGGGTCAGGCTCGGAAAATCTGTCACTGAATCGATAGTCTTCCACAATCTGAACTTTCTCAAAATCCTCCTGAAGAATCATCTCCTGATAAAGCTGTTGAATCTCCATATCGGACATTTTGCTGAAATAACAATTTCGCTGCTTACCGGATGAATAAATAATCCTGCCTTTTGAAGAAACAACGCGAATGCAAATATCCTCACGAAAGTATTGGGTCAAAATATAATCTTCCAGCGCGACATCCTCCAGATTCTCAATCAAAAAATCCGCAGTCAACCGAACTTCTCTTCGCTTAATCATACGATAGAAATCATCCAAAAAAACTGTCTGCACCAACAAAAAAATCATCACAATAAATAATACGAAAGCCGAAAGATATTGAAACAATTTGAGTGTGATTCCTTTATTCGTTTTCAAATCGGTATCCTACTCCTCTCACTGTCGCAATCAGATGGCTATATTCTCCCAAATGCTTGCGTATCAACTTGATATGTGTATCCAGAGTACGCTCATCACCAAAAAAATCATATCCCCATATTTTTGAAATGAGTGTATCGCGACTTACCGCAATATTTTTGTTTTTAATAAGATAAACCAAAAGCTCATATTCTTTAGGCGAAAAACTTTTGCGGATTCCATCGACATCCACCGTCATTGCCGCGAAGTTCACCACCAAGCCTTTATATTCATATTTCTCCTGTCCTATGGTTACATTTGCTCTTTTCAAAATTGCATCGATTCGCATCATCAACTCCTTCGGCGAAAAAGGTTTTATCACATAGTCATCCGTGCCGACCTCAAAACCGTGAATCCGATCATATTCTTCTCCACGAGCGGATAACATCAAAATCGGTAAATTGGAAAACTTGCGAATCTCACGAGCTGTAGAAAATCCGTCCAGTTCAGGCATCATAATATCCAATACCAGCAAATCAAACTCTTGGGCGCGACAAAGTTCCACCGCCTCCATACCGTCTTTTGCCTCGATGATATGGTGGCCTTCAAACTCCGCATATTTTCGAATCAGTTTTCGGATATTTTCCTCATCATCCGCAATCAACAAATTGTATCCCATTACATTTCTCCAATCCAAATATTTTCCTTTCTTAATCATACCCAAAATTCCCGACGGCACCTCCGCCATTTTCGATAAATCCTTAGGACATGGCTATGAGACGAAAGACCTAACCGATTTTCTTTGCTCAGTTAGGTCTTTTATGCTTATTTCATCTATTCATTTTAGGAGAGTTTATATTTTAATTCTCTTTTTTCACCTCCTCTCAAGTTTGATATCTATTTGAACCGATTCCTATTTCGAATCGGAGAATCCTCCCGGCGGTTCCGGCGGTTTCTGTCCGTTTGTCATTCCTCCCGGCGGTTCCGGCGGTTTCTGTCCGTTCGTCATTCCTCCAAAAGAATTGCTTGTTTCGCTCCCATCTTCGTTGATTGCAGTGATTCCATCCTTTAGACGAACAGATGTTACTTCTTTGCCATCGAGCATCAATGTATATTCTTCTCCCGATTTCATATTGTTATTGCTCAAAATCAGGTTTTGAAAATCTTTTTCGGCATTTAGTTTCGCAACAGTTTCTTTGTTATTGACAAGTGAGACGACAGAACCGGCAGATATCATCGATTTGAAATTCACACTGAGAACAGCTCTTGTCATTTCGGACGGTGTCTGAACCATTCCCGCATTGGCTGTAACATACAAATCCCCTCCATAGAATTGGAATTTTTCATCATAATCCAATGCTCCGTTGCCTGCTGTCACCGGTCCGTTGATATATAAAGCTCCATCCGTCATAACTATGGAGCCGTTGGCATCAAGTCCGTCTCCTTCCGAGTCAATTTGAATTCTTCCGCCGTAAATCGCCAACCGATTGCCACTGTCTTTGCCCGCCGCATTGACGGCATCATCCGACGAAGTGATGTTAATATCTCCGCC
Organism: Filifactoraceae bacterium; assembly: GCA_041853585.1. Lineage (GTDB taxonomy): Bacteria > Bacillota > Clostridia > Peptostreptococcales > Filifactoraceae > JAUNKE01. Next base: position 7,270 of record JBGZSM010000037.1, on the reverse strand, counting down.
TGCAAGAATAAGGTCTCTTGACTCCAATCCTTCCACCGATTCTTGGATGTCAATCTCTCCATCGGTAATCAAAAGTTGTTGCTCTCCTTTGATTCCGTCATCTCCTGCAGAAATTTCAATTTTTCCGCCTGCAAGAATAACATAACCTTGCCCCGCTTCATCTTCATTGTTAGCTTTGATTCCGTCGCCCTGCGCCTTAATTGTCAGTAGCGCATTTTTTATCTGAACGGAATTTTCACCGACTACACCGTTATCGGCAGTGATATTTATCTGTCCACTGAGCAGAATCACATTATCCGAGCTGACAATCCCGTCTTTAGTGGAATTTATCGTCAAATTCCCTTCACCATTGATGAACAAATTGCTCTTGCTGAAAACGGCGGATGTGATTTGCTCTTTGTCCGCATTTACAATATCTTTATTTATACTGCTTTCAATATAATTTTCAGTACCTTTCTCCAGCGAAAGTGTCACTCGATTTGCTCGATATACTTCAAGTGCTGCAAGCTCTTCCGACCGGATGCGCGCTTGGTTCATCACTAATCGAACATCCTGTTTGTCCGCATCTACCAAAATGGAGCCTTCCCATTCACCGCTCAACACATAAGTTCCTCCACTTGTAATCTTTAATGTATTTCCTTGCGCTTGCACTCCTTCGATATGCTCAAGCACATTTTTATCACTCAAATTAACCAAAGTGTGCGAAGAATCTGTCCATGGTGTATAATCGTCCTGCTGCGTATATTTTATTTTTTGGCTCAAAATGCTTCCCACCTCTTCAATTGCATTTTTTTGCACAATCTGTTCCGCCTCGACAGTTTCAATTGTTGCTACTTCCGATTTTGATGCCTGTGCCGAATTTGCACAGCCCGTAACCAGAACGATGCTGCTGAGCAAGCTTGCTAAAACAGCTTTTTGTTTTTTTAATTTTTTAGCTTTCATAACGAGTCCTTTCCCTAATTATCATCTTCATTTCTCAAATTCAAAATCCATTTTTTGATTCAAATTTTGGTTTCCATATTAAAATTCATTTTTAAAATTTTTTCTCTTAAAATTATTTCAGCTTTTATCTCGGAGTGCTAAATCCGAATTTCATAAATCCGTTTTGTTTCTCCATATGCTGATTTTATCTTCTATTTTTGAATTTGATTTGCAGTCTCTGTGAACTTTTAGTGAACTTTACGCGATTTTGAGCTCCCCAATATCTTTCACTTTTGGATTCGCTACAAAAAGTTTATAAATTTTTCTTGGCGCTTTAGCTTTTTTTCCTTATCGGATAATATAAACAGACGATATAATTTTGTATAACAGTTAGGAGGTAGTTGTGAAAGGAACAGTAGTAGGGACTTGGGTCAAAACTTTGTCATCTTTGTATCCTCAATTTGTCCATGACAATATGAGAAGCGCCGGACTCGACCCCGATATGCCAATTTCACCATTTGACAATATCGAGGACGAAAAGGTCCACCAATTCATAAACAAGATGGCTTCCGATGCCCAATTAACCACCAAAGAACTTTGGCGCATTATCGGTAAGGATAATGTGCAGGCATTTTACAAAATGTATGCGCTCTTTTTCAACAAGAGCAATCTATACAATTTTTTGAATTCGATGAATGATGTGCACCAAATTGTGCGCAAAAAAATTCCGGGCTCTAATCCGCCTTCGCTCGACATCGAAATCATATCCAAAAACAGTATTCATTTTATCTATTCATCCCGACGAAATATGTTCGACTATCTGCTCGGACTGATTGAGGGAGCAAAAGAGCATTTCAATGAAGATGTTCAAGTGGAAGAAGTCCAACGAAAAGACGGACAGCTCATTTTAAAACTTACCTTCCCTTATGAAGTGCGTCAGATTAGAAAATATCGATTGAACCAGTTGATGTCTTTCGGATTCATCAAAGATTTCGGCGTAAAAGTCGCCATACTGAGCACGATATTCGCGGGCTTGTTGCTGCCCTTATTTGCTGAGACGAATTTCGCTGTCGAGCATCCCGCCGTATTTTATCCGTCAGGAAGCATTCTATTGGGATATGTGAGCTATTTTCTGCTCAGCCGACCGCTGCGAAGATTAAAAAATGAACTTCAAACGATATCCAACCGAGAATTCATTATTTATGATGAAATTCAAAGTGGAAATGATTTTATGGAATCTTTCAGCGAGGCTTCGAGTCAATTAAAAACTTTGGTAGCAAAAGATTTTATTGAATTCAGCTCAATGACCGAAGAAATGCAAAATTTCGGTGTGGATTTGAGCAATATCGCTCGAAACATGGATATCAACAGTCAGGGAATCTCCGATGTAGTGAAGCAACTCGAGACCGCATCCCATGCACAAGCGGTGGAGGCGGAAAAAGTTGTCGTTGTCCTGCACGAGAATTTAGAGGGACTCAGCAATCTGGCGGAAGAAGAAAACAAGAATAAAATCGAACTTGAATCCGCACTGTCGGATATTCATATCTCATTCATGGGATTGAATGATACGATGGACGCGATGCGCGATATATTGCAAAACTTTGAGGAGCTCAAAAACGCAAGCGGTCAAATTACGATGAGGGGACATGAAATCGAGTCGGTGGCAAAATTCGTCTCGGACATTTCATTCCAAACCAATATCCTCTCACTCAATGCATCGATTGAAGCAGCAAGAGCCGGTGCAGCCGGTAAAGGTTTCTCCGTCGTTGCGGAAGAAGTGCGCATGCTCGCGGAGCAATCCGCCGGCGCTGCGGAAGACATTAAGAAAAATATTTTCGGTTTTCTTAAAGAAATCGAGACTATTGCCGATAAAATCAATGGACAATTCTACATTGTCAATTCACAAAACGAATCGATACAACAATCCGTAATGCAGGCCCAGGAAGCAAATTCCCGACTGGAAAAAATTGCGGAGAAAATGGTATTTTCCATCGAAGAACTTGGACGACAAAATGAAAAAATCAATCAGCTTTTTGATTTCATTCAAGCACAAGCGGCGTTGTCCGAGCAAAATTCAGCGGCGACACAGATTGTCGGTACCAATGTGAACGGATTTATACAGGAATTGCATAAATTGACTCACGGCATCCAGCAATTCGGTGCCTTGACCAAAGAATTCAGAGAATATATTCTCGCATACCGTATTTAATCAGTATGAGAACATTTAATATAGACCCCTTAAAAAAACCGAAACAGAGTACAAATGTACTCTGTTTCGGTTTTCGGGAAAAAGTATATGGGAAATTTAGTATTATGTATGATGGGCGAATGCCCCTTTAGAAAAAATTGAAGGCAAAGTACCACTCGGAAAATGGAGTGGTACTTGACATGCGATTTTTCATGGAATATATTTAGATTGTAGAGGTAGCAGTTTTTCTACTGCGTCTCCAATAAATTTTACTACCATAAAAGCAAATTTACAGAGAAATTGTTATGGTCAAGCTTTTTTGTAACATCTACTCTAATCTTCTTTGGGTCATTGCCTGCCATACTTCCTGATTCATCGATTACGAATGCTACTTCTATTCTTGCATTCGGTTTACTGATGATTGATGAGGATATATCTTTTTTCCATGCTTTTTCTTGCTCTTTTTTATTCAGTAGAGCATATTTTGAAAAATGTGTTGTTTTTGCTCTTACTGTATGATTATCCCAATCTATAATTTGCTCATCTAAAAGTATCATTTCTTGATTTTATTTCACCTAAAGAATAAACAAATTACCATCACCGATGTAGAAATACACCAGTAATTTTCTACCAATAAAATAATAATTGCCGAAAAATGTAAAAAGGACACTTATTCTAATTGCTACAATGCAAATATATTAAGCGTCCTTGCTTTCACTTCTCATTATTCCACAATTTAACGATAACAAATAAACTATGCTTCGTCAATCGGGTAATTCTTGTTTATTTTCAGTAAGATTACAATAATAAACAATTCATTAGATATCCTTGTAGAATCAGTTACATTTTCACTTAAATATCCAGGAGGTTTTTTTGTAAATGGATATAAAAATGATATGTGATGATAATTAGAAATAGCAGACAGATATTCTGCATTTAGGTTTTTGGGAAAATTCCGATGACAAAATGCAAAGAATTCCCAAATCATCCGATGAAAAAGTAATGCCGATTAAAACTTTCACTCCTCACCCTGCCAATTACAACCAAATCCCTTTTGTTCTCTCTAAAAATTTTTTCCATTTATTTTCCATTTTCAAAGGGTATAAAAGATTCAACAACGATACCAACTAGGAAAAAATATGGCTGTCACGAAACTTTTGATGACTTTTAAAAGATAAGGAGATTTATGAACAAACATTATAGAGCCGTTTTGATGGCGATTGCCGCTGCCGCTTGTTATGGCGTCAGCTCGCCTTTGGCAAAAATATTACTCGGCAAACTATCGCCGACGATGATTGCCGGACTTTTATATTTCGGTGCGGGTGTCGGAATGAGCATCGTCAATTTCTTTACCAAAGAAGATTCCAAAGAAGCGCCCGTCACCTTTCAAGAGTTGCCTTTCGTGATTGGTATGGTGATTCTCGATATCGCCGCTCCGATTTTACTCATGATCGGTTTGACAAAAACAACCCCCGCCAACGCTTCACTGCTCAATAATTTTGAAATCGTCGCCACTTCGTTGATTGCTTTGATGATTTTCAAAGAAGCGATTGGAAAAAGAATGTGGATTGCCATCGGCTTGATTACGATGGCGAGCATATTGCTGACCTTTGATATCAGCAGCCTGTCTTTTTCGCTCGGCTCGGTTTTGGTTTTAGCAGCCTGCATCTGCTGGGGATTCGAGAACAACTGTACCCGCATGCTGTCGCTCAAAAATCCGATTCAAATCGTAATCATCAAAGGACTCGGCTCCGGAATCGCCTCCTTGGGCATCGCATTCTTTTTGGGCGAATGGACTTTTGAGCCGATATATATTGCAGCGACTTTGCTGCTCGGATTTTTTGCTTATGGCATGAGCATCTATATTTATATTCTTGCCCAAAGAGAGCTCGGCGCGGCAAGAACCAGCGCTTTTTACGCTATTGCACCCTTTATCGGTGTGCTGCTCTCCTTCATACTCTTCGGCGACCCATTGACAATGCAATTCGGAATTGCCGCTTTAATTATGATTGCCGGAACTTATTTCGCGACTTTTGAAGGACATGGCCATCTTCACAAACATTATGCGATGGAGCATGAGCATCGTCACAGTCATCAAGACGGCCATCACAATCATCATCACGATTACGAAATCGACGAGCACAGCCATCCGCATCATCATGAAGAAATGGAGCACGAGCATCCGCATACACCGGATTTGCATCACAATCATGAGCATTAAAAAACGACCTCCAATCGTTAGAGAAAAAATTTAACTTTTGGGGGTCGGTATAATTTGTTCACTTAAAATTTTACATAATATGGTCAATGCGAGACACTTTTTTTCCGTTATATCGGAATGCCAGCATGGTCACATCGTCCTTCTGCTCGCCTTCTTTTTCGTAAATACCGATTTCACGACGCACCGCGCGAACGAAATCTCTCATCGATTCATGTTTTTCAATATTGCGATTCAGACAGTCGATCAATTTCTTTTCGCCGAATTGCTCACCCAATTTTTCCGCCTCGATAACACCGTCGGTGTAAAGGAAAACCACATCGCCCTCTTCCAACAGAATCGTCGTCTGTCGATAGGTCGTATTCTCAAAAGCTGCAAGCAATTTATTCTGATTGAGCGTCAATGTGCCGAAGCTTCCATCCTGCCTTCTGAGCATCGCCGGCGGATGTCCTGCGGAAACATAGGTCAGCTCACCGGATTCCAAATTGATTTTTCCGAGCCATGCCGTTACAAACATCCTGTCATTGCTGTTTTCAAGCAGCTTGTTGTTTGCAATTTCAAAGATTTTTTGCGGCGAATTGCCATCCGTCGTACGATTTTTGATAATTTCTTTGGTACTTGTCATAAACAGCGCCGCCGGGATTCCTTTTCCCGACACATCCCCGATGACCAACATCATCTGATGAGGCTCCGTATAGAAGAAATCGTAAAAATCGCCGCCGACCTCCTTCGCGGAATCCATCAATGCAAACATATCAATTTCCTCATTATTTGGAAACTCGGTCGGCAACAGCGCCGCTTGAATCTGTTTCGCAACACGAAGCTCGGCTTTGAACTTCTCTTTTTCCATAACATTGGTTTCAATATCATTGATGTAATTTTTGATATCATGAGTCATCTGTGACAAAGAATGCGTGAGATTTTCAATCTCATCCTTCGTATTCGGCGACGGAACATTTGGAACCTCTCGATAATCTGACGCCGCAAAATCCAGTGCGCTTTGAGATATCCTCTCAATCGGTGCAACAACATTTCGACGAATATAAGAAACATAGATTACCGTAATAATCCCCGCGAGCAAAAGGTTCAACAAAATCGACTCGACCACATAGCGATAAATTCCCTCCTGCATGTCATCCATGCCGATATGTGTTCGCACGACGCCCACAATATTTTGATTGACATCAAAGACCGGAACATTGACACCAATCGCCTGATCTTTTTCCCGAACGACATAGTAATCGCCCGCCATCTCTTTTTCACCCAGCTGCAAATTGTTCTGTGTCGGATAGACGATTTCGCCGCCTTTGACATAAATAAAGCGCACTTGGCTCGCATCCTTCGTGGCAAAATAGATATATCGCACATCCATCGTCTCCCAAAGCGTCTTGAGACTGTCGGTTAAAACCGGCGTCGGATTATAATTCGCATCCTTGAGGTAATCTTCAATATAATCCCCGTTGATTTGAGATGCAATGATTTTACTGATCGTATATGCCCGCTCCTTATATTGTTTTTCAAAATTCGCCCGAAATTCATAATATCCGATGGTCGATGCGGACAACGAAAGCAAAATCGCAAACAAAATCAGCCCCAATGTATATTTATATCGAATACTGTTTCGCAAACTAACTTTTTGTTTTGACATTTCCTCTCCTTATAAAAGGTTCTCCTTCACTCATCAGCCGCAACAACGCGACCTTTATATATATCGTCAGAAATACTCAATGAATGAACGCTTTCTCCTTATTATAGCATAAAATTTCACTTCAAACATTTTTTTATGTGTTATTTTGCACAAAAGTCTATAAACAAAAAATATAATTGTATAAAAGAGCAATGCTCCTGTTTTTTATAAGATTTTCGATCCTATCCTTCAAAAACAATCGAGTTTTTGCGCTGTTTTTTTGTACACAAAAAATTTTTAATCATACCCCAAAATT
>JBGZSM010000036.1:0-8848 GCA_041853585.1 Filifactoraceae bacterium | reverse complement strand
TTATCCTCCTTTTTTGTGTCTATATATCACTCCTGTTCAGTTAATATTATGCAACCCACTACTTAATATAAGATGTTTAACAATATTGTTATTTGTGTTATACTTAAACCAAGTTGTCTATGATTTTTACTTGTTTCGAGGAAAATTTTTATCTGTTTTTACTGGAATACGATTATAAATTGTGTGGATGTTAATAATAAATGTAGAATGAAGAGATATCTAATGAAAATATTTCTATGGTAAGGATTTTTATGGAAAGAACCGGTCTAAAAAATGTAGGGAGAGAATTCATGGAAAATAAGAAAAAGTATAGTCCTGAGCGGATGTTTTTACGCTCGGTGGTAGTAACTTTGGCAATTACCATTGTAACTTATTGTTTTCAAAGGTTTAAAAGCCTTTCATCGGGCGATTTGAACACTTTGGATAATCTGTATTTTTGGGAGCAATTGATTGAGGATTTGTATTTTACTTTTTTCTTTTCCTTACTCTTTGTTTATCCTTTCGTTTTGACTGCATTTAATTTGTTTTTTCTTGTAAAAAGCACTCAATGGGAAAGATGTCAAAGCGCTGCGACATTATTTGATTGGATTACTTTTATTCTAGGAGTGGCTCTTAATTTTCTACTTATTTCTGTTTCTGATATCCGTTTCGGAGCGGACTGGAGTGAGGTACTCATTAACAGTGAAAGGCACACTCCGATTTTTACAAAAGCACAGCCGACGGTAATTACGATTTGGATTCTGGGGTTGCTCGGATATTTAATTTTAAATCGCAGTAGCTTTAAGAAATTATCCCCGATTGTCGCTGTTTTTTCAATTTCGGCATTGTATCTTTCAATTGCTCAAAATCTTATTTTTATTATTCAAATTGTGAATATAAAGAATGAAACTTTTTTTCTAATGCTTCTTCCGTTTAACTGCATCGTCATTTCGATCCGACTAATTCGAAGCAAGGTTTTACAATGGCAAGCGATGGATATTCCGATTGAAAAATATCAAGGGGAGAGCTGGATCAATTATGCGAATGTTTTTTTGATGAAGTCAACGAAATGGCCTTTAGCCGCCTTTATTTTGACATTACCTCTCTTGGCAATTGTAATGTTGTTGCTTCTATTGTTGGGACAAAGACCGGATTATGTGATTCGGGCATGGACGGAAACGAGCGATTGGAGTCTTTCGCAATTTGAATCTCCACCTAATATTGTGGTTGACCAACATTATTTATGTACGGTGGCAGCCGGTGGTCATCAAAAAGTGGTGAAGCCGATTCGTCGCGGAATCCGTCATGGGCATGAGGTCATTGTTAATCGACAGCTTTGTGTGGCTAATGCTTTTGAGCAGATTTTGGAAGAAAAACTGCCAGGATTTCATAAAAAAGTGCGTTTTGTGTATGATACTTACGGTTTTCCGATTGCGAAGCTGATTCGTTCCAAGTATATTGCGGATGCTGTCTATATTTTGATGAAGCCTTTGGAATGGGTATTCGTATTGGTGATTTATTCGGTGGATATAAATCCTGAAAATCGGATTGCGATTCAATATACGGGAAAGAAACTACAAGATTTTAACTTGCCGAGCTGACATTTGGGATATCCGTATGGAAAGTCCTTCATTTTTTAATCTACCAATGCTTACAGTTTTGACATACTTATACTAAAACCGAGTACACCGTAGAGAGATCATATTTTCCGTTCTAATGGAATGGCAAAGCGGTGGGGTTTCTAGATCCGACCGGATTCTCAAGCAAAGCGATGAAAATCTTGGTCGGTCAGCATGGGTTGGCGAGATATACAAGGACGGCAGGGAGATTGTATCCGTAACCTGCTGCCTCCGTTTTCTACAAGGTGGTAAGCTAAGAACGGCTATTCAAAATACAAATTTTTGACAACTGTTTTTTCTAGTAGATTTTAGGATCAGGAGTAATTTGAGTGTTGTTAGGAGTCCTCTGTTTTAAGGGACTCTTTTTTATTTTGTTAAAAGAGATGTTAATTTTAGTTGCTTGTGATTTTTAAGTTTTTGCGGTAGGATGAAGAAAAGTTGAAGAAGGTTTTTAGGAACTTGCATAAACTTTTAAATAAGCTTATAAAAAAGCGTAAGAAGATTGATGATAAAAAAGTTTTTGTGTAGAGATTCTAAAAGCAAGATAGAATTGTCGATTCGGTTTTTTGGAATTAAAAGGAGTATTGTAACATGCAAAAGAATTTAGGGCATTTTCCGCAGCTGAATTTATTCAGCCAAACAACTCAAAGTACGAATGTGCTTGCTGTTTTACCATATTAGCATGGAATGGAGGTGGTGATGTTAGGTGATAATTTACAAAGAGCTCGAAAAGAAAAAGGAATGAGTCAGGAAGAGTTGGCGCTGAAAGCAAATGTTGTTCGGCAGACTATTTCCAAAAGGATCGGCATTGCTTTATCGGCAGCCACATTGATTATAATGATCGGGGTTTTATATTTTAATTTAGAATTATTAACTCTTGTAAGCACCCGAAATATAAAACTTCGCACCTTAAGAATCTATACGGTTTTCAATTTGTTTGTTTTAATCGTATCTTTTGGTTTCATTTTTATGAACCAAAAAGGAAGTATTGATTTTCGTAAAGAGAAGCTTTTCGGTATTTTTATTGTCATAGCCTTGATGTTGGTTACGGGGTTGATGGCGGACAGATTACCATCCAATCGTCACACGGGATTACGACTTCCTTGGCTTGTTTCGGACGAGGGAAGTTGGAATTTGGCTCATAGAATATTAAAGATAATTACTGTGCCTATGATTTTATTGTATATTACCGAAATAGTGCTGGGCTTTGAAAGTGAAGCTTTATCCGTTTTTATTGTTTTGATGTGGATTAGGATTCCGTCTGTGTTGTCTTTTATTTATTTTTGCAGGAAGGTTCGTTTTGAGAAGTAAAGTAAAATGCCTAATTTGAATTTTTACAACAAAATTCTTTTTACCTGTTTCGCATCGGAGATTTTATCGAACTTTTTCGTAAAAAAATGGCGTGGATAGATAAAATCTCTTGTTTTTTTTTGAAAAAAGGAATATGATAGTGAGCGGGAGGAGGAAATATGGAAGCATTATTTATTGTACTTAACAAAACGGAAAAATTGGACGACCTGATGGTGTCTTTTGCAGAGCATGGGATCACAGGCGGAACGATTTTGGATTCAAAGGGGATGGCGAAATACCTTTATTCGGAGCATCAGGAGTTGCCGATGTTCGGCTCGTTGTATATGCTGATGAATGACGGGCGACCGATGAACAAGACGATTTTTATGTTGCTTAAAAAAGAAAAGGTTGAAACTGCAAAATCTATTGTCAAGGAGACGCTTGGCGACTTGAATCAGGAAAATATGGGAATTATGTTTACAATACCAGTATCTTCAGTAGAAGGCTTGACAAAATAAAGTGAGGGAACAATGCATATTTTATATTATGTCGCAGTAGTTCTTGCTGCGGGACTTTTTGTTGCAAAAATTACGGGAAAATTGAAATTACCGAATGTAACGGGATATCTGATTGCCGGCTTGCTTATCGGGGCATCGATAACGGGAATTGTTCCGAAAGAAACGGTGGAAGAACTGTCTTTGTTTTCGGATGTTGCGTTGGGATTTATCGCTTACAGCATCGGTAGCCAAATCAATTTTAAACAGCTTAAAAAAGTGGGAGCGGGTGTAGTTGTAATTACACTTTTGGAAGCCTTGGTTGCAATGTTTCTAGTGGTTTTGGTAATGTTGTTTGTATTTAAAACTTCGCTTCCTTTTGCATTGCTAATCGGTTCCATTGCTTGTGCAACGGCGCCGGCAGCAACGATGATGGTTATAAAGCAGTATAAAGCAAAAGGACCGGTAGTGGATACTTTGCTTCCGGTAGTGGCGATGGATGACGGTGTCAGCATCATGGCATTCGGGGTTGCGTTGACTGTATCCAAAGCGCTTATTTCGGGCGCTGAAATCAAATTTACACAATTGGTGTTGATTCCTTTGGGTGAAATTGTCGGGGCATTGTTGCTCGGAGTTGCTATCGCTATCATCTTTTTGTTGATTGAAAAGATGATTAAGAATGAAAATGAGTTGATGAATTTTGTTATCGTCATCATTTTCATGGGATTTGCTTTAGCAACCAAACTTCATGTTTCATCACTGTTGTGCTGTATGGCGATCGGGGCGACCATTTCAAATGTGCGCTATGGAAAATTGAAATATTTTTCGATTGTAGAGAATATCACCGTGCCGATATTTTTGGCATTCTTTGTTATATCCGGTGCGGATTTGGATATTGGGGCACTCAAATCTACCGGCTTGGTGGGAATTGCCTATGTGCTTGTCCGCGTAATTGGAAAATGGCTGGGCGCATTTATCGGAGCGAAGGCATTTGATATGCCGAAATCCGTCCAAAAATACTTGGGTTATACATTGGTTCCGCAAGCGGGGGTTGCAATCGGACTATCGCTGGTGGCGCAAAATGCTTTACCGGGAGAGCATGGCTCTGAAATTCGAACCGTTATTTTGGCGGCGACAGTCATCTATGAATTTATCGGACCTTTGGTAACTAAAAAAGCATTGATGGCAGCAGGAGAGATCACTTTGCCGGAGAAAGTTTCAATGAAAGAAGTGCCTTCCAACGGATAAATTTTAGATTGCAGAATTTGAAAATTTATCGACAAAAGACATTAGAACTCATAGACAGAAGAATGATTTTATTAAATTTAAAATCACGGCTATGAGTTTTTTATTTAGAAGTAAAACATGGCGGGGAATGGAATTTGTTGAAAAGAGGTGTATGATGGCTGAGAAAAAGAATTCTTTTTTGCAAGGGATTGAGAGATTTATGAGTAAATTTTATGATTCGGATAAAATACAAAGAATCATGAGCTTTGCATGGGAAAGATATGAGGAACTTGTTGCTGAAAATCAAAATGAACCAAAGGCAATGTATATTCACACTCGGGAGCGAATCTATCCGGGGATCGCTGTATTTGATTCGATGATTCGGGAAGGAATTGCGCGTGAAGAAGCTGCGAGAATGATTATTGATTTTTATCGATGGCGAAGTGAAAAAGTGGCGCGGGTCATTCGCAAAATGTTTAAAGTGCCGATGATGTATAAAATCGCACCGAAGCTTTTTTATAAGGCGACCACCAAATCCTTTGGCAAAGCTGCCGGATTTGAAGCTAATTTCTATGAAACGAGCAAAGATTTGTTGCGCTTTGATATGACGGTTTGCCCTTACTATAATATTTGTAAAAAATATGGCTGTCCGGAGATTGTTGCCGCCTATTGCGAAGCGGATGATGTATGTTATGGAGATATGCATCCTTATCTGAAATGGGAGCGTACAAAAACTTTGGGAAAAGGTGGCGATTGCTGCGATTTTTGCATACGAATTGCAAAGTATTAAACACCATAACTTCCGATTGGATATGCCAAAACACCAGCCACTTACTTCCTTTATTTTGTCAGTCATCCAAATAGGATGGAAGTCAAAGCCGGTGTTTCGTTTTCTATAAGATACATTCTAATCCATAAAGTCTCGTTTTAATTTTAAGTTACATAGAATTCAATCGGATAATCCATAAAGGACCACCGCTGGAAGCGCCATATTTAAGCTCCTCGAGCAAGGTGCTGAGCTCCCAGGTTTTTTGTGTATTCTCCGGTGAATTCGAATCGGCAATAATGACCTTGCCTTCCTCATCAAGTCCGAGTATCAGGATAAAATGACCGCTGCTGTTTGAAAAAATGCCGGGCTTCATCAAAGCTCCGAAAACATTTCCCTGTTTCAATTCCTTACGAATTACAGTTTCGCGATAGTCGGAAAATGCCGCGCTATCCAAGCCGAAAGCATTGGCTCCATCGGCAATAATTCCATGATAAGAACCGCTATGGGTTGCGTAATATCCGTTTTGGCTTGCCCATTGCGCTCCGCCGACAGGAGTCATATCGCCCTTGGAAAGATTAGCAAGAAGCATCGCCAAGGTAGTCGGTCCGCAGCCGTATTTGTCCATCGGGTCTTTATTTCCGTATAGATAGTTGCTCCATCTTTCATCGTGTTGGCTATAGTAGATAAAATTTTTGATATTGCCTTGCAGCAAAATCCCTTCTGAGCTTTGACCGGATTTTATCTCCGTTTCCGATGCATCCGTCGAGATGATTTTTACGGGAGCTGTATAAATCAAGGTTTTCTCCGTTTGAGAATCCGCATCTGCATACATATCCGTCAGTATCATCAGATTATGAAGTGTATTTTCAGCATGATGGCTTACGCTTTGACGGACTTCGCTCGCCTTGTCGGTAAAGATGGACCAATCGAGATTCACTTGATTTTGATATGCTAATGATAAAGAGATGCCCGCAAAGGCAACACTAAAACTGCTTACAAATGTAAAGAATAACTTTACAAAAGTTGCTAAGCTTGAATTCATAATAGTTCCTTCCTGTTGAAAACATAACATCCATGTTATGTCGCCATGGTTTAGAGAGCATGGCATAAGTTGCTTAACATATCGATACCAATAAATTTTTTGCTCTTTATTCGAGCGATTTTTGTAAATTGATTGATATTAGTGCAATTTGATAATATAATAGAATAAATCCCAAAAAGGAGGTCACTGTGAGTATGATTTACTTTGAAAATGTAACCAAAAACTATCCATCATCTCATGGTGGAATCTACAACCTTAATCTCGAAGTCGAGCAAGGGGAATTTGTCTATATAATCGGAGAATCCGGTGCGGGAAAAAGCACCATAATAAACCTTCTCATGAAGAATATCGACCCGGACGGCGGAAAAATAAGACTATCGCATATTGATTTGGCGAGCATTCCCAAAGAAGATTTACCGGTCTTTCGACGAAACTTCGGTATTATAGCGCAATCGGTAGGAATGATGATGAGTCAGACGGTGTTTCAGAATGTGGCATTGCCTCTGGTGGTTCGTGGGGAAAAAGCACATATTGTCAAATCAACGGTTGATGTGATGCTTGGCTCGGTAGGCATTCGGGATATTGCGCAGAAGAAAGCCAAACATATTTCGGGCGGTGAGCTGGCTCGTGTGGCTATCGCAAGAGCCTTGATTACCAATCCGCCGATTATTTTAGCGGATGAACCCACTGCGGGATTGGACAATGACATATCGTGGGATATTATGAATTTGCTGGAGCATTTTAATCACAACGGAACGACCATCTTGATGGCGACACACCAAAAATCTTTGGTAAATCTGACAAGAAAGAGGGTAATAACCTTAAAGGACGGACGAATTTTCTCGGATCGCCGAGCAGGGAGATATGCTCCGGGAAGATAAGGGGAGGCGCAGTTAATTCGACTATGGAAAATCAATTAGAAGAATGGAGAAAATATGATAAAACTGATATCTTGGAATGTGAATGGATTAAGAGCCAATTTGAAAAAAGGATTTATGGATTATTTTAATGAAATCGATGCGGATATGTTCTGTATGCAGGAAACGAAAATGCAGCAGGGTCAAGCTGAAATTGATATTCCGTTATATAAGGAATATTGGAACAGTGCGGAGAAAAAAGGATATTCCGGTACGGCGATTTTTACAAAGGAAGAGCCGATTTCCGTCAGCTACGGACTGGGAATTGAGGAACATGATAAAGAAGGACGCGTAATAACAGCCGAGTATGAACATTTTTATTTGGTGACCTGCTATACACCGAATTCAAAGTCGGAACTTGAGCGCCTGGAATATCGTCAGGTATGGGAAGATGCATTTCGGGAGTTTTTGCAAAAACTGGATGAAAAAAAACCGGTCGTTCTTTGCGGAGACCTCAATGTAGCGCATAAAGAAATTGACCTGAAGAATCCGAAGACGAATCGACGCTCAGCCGGATTCACCGATGAAGAAAGAGAGAAGTTTACCGAGCTGCTTGATGCAGGATTTATCGATACATTCCGATTCCTGTATCCGGATCAGGAAGGAGCATACACTTGGTGGTCTTATTTCGGAAAAGCGAGAGAGCGCAATACAGGTTGGAGAATAGATTATTTTGTAGTATCCGAGCGATTAAAGGATAAAATAGTTCGTGCTGAAATTCATGCGGAGATTATGGGCTCGGACCATTGCCCTGTGCTTTTAGAGCTTGATTTTTAATTTGGTATTGCGATAATATTGATGGGATATCGGTTCTTGTGACTGCGACTAAGTGGTTTGGGAGCCGATTTTTTGTTGTACGCTGCATGAGATTTAAAAGTTTACAATATTAATTTTGATTCGAAATCTTTTGTTGTCAATCAGGCAGATTGCAGATAGAATCATAATAATTTGGGCTTATAAGCTATTTTCCGGGAAAAGAAAAACATCGAGTGGGGGACTCGATGTTTAGGGATATTAATAAGGTTTTATTCAAAGAACAGACCCTTATCTATCTGTTCAACTTATTATAGCATGCCAAAAAGCAAAAGTAAATATTTAAGTTGTAAGTTAGAAAAAGCTTTGATGTAATAGGATTTGCCTAATAATTTTCAAAGTTATATAGTAGTTAGATTTTGGTAGACGAAAACTTGTTTTGAGGAAACGGTAACATTAACAATGCGTAAAACTCCATAATTATTGGTAAAACTGATATATAATGCTATGGTGGCGATAAAATTTTTGGGAAGTAATTCAATAAGCGTGATTGAAAGTCATTTTGTATTTTTGTAAAATACGACTTATAGTTGAAATATGCAATCGTTTTTTGAAAGAAAAATTTTTGCCTACCTAAAAAATTTTTTTAGAATCTACAATTTCTGTTTCAAAATTAAAACCCGCTTACCGGAATTAAATATAAAGTGAAGTGGATGAATGGAGATCAAATGTTAGTCAGGGTGCTTAGGTATTTTATT
>JBGZSM010000035.1:0-31982 GCA_041853585.1 Filifactoraceae bacterium | reverse complement strand
TATCCGTTAAAACTATAATAAGATATAACAAATCCTCTTTCAAGCGACATGAATGTCGCTTTATTGAAGAATAATTTATTAGAAATCGACGGCTTTAAGAGCAATGAATGGATTTTCTTTGGGAATTTATATAAAAGGTAATGGTGTAGGTATGTATTACAATCTGGAAAAATTCGGTAATAAGCTGAAGGAATTGCGAGGAGCGCAAAAGCTTTCTCAAAAGGAATTGGCGGAATCCGCATTGGTCGATGCGGTCACGATTCGCCGTATCGAAAAGGGACTCACTCTCCCGAAGGTAGAAACGCTGGATGTGTTGTCCGGCATCTTAAAATATGATTTGAATATGCTGCTGCTTGAGTGCCGGTTGGATGATTATATTGTTTTTCATGAGATACAAAATCGAATTGAGTTTAAAATGGATAATCGCAATTATCAATCCTTAGATGACGAGATTGAAAGTCTCAAGCATCTTCTCCACGATACGACAAATCCATATTATACGAATTTAATTCAGCAACTTATTTCATTTGTGGATGCGGTCATTTTTTTAGAAGATGTGACACTTCAAAAGAATGTTGACGAGCGCGCTTTGCAAAAATTTATTGATACAATTCGTCTGACCACGCCGAAATTTGAATTGGAAAATTATCAGGAGGCAATATATTCGCCTTTTGAAGTGCGAATTTTAATGAATATCGGCTTTTATTTTCAGCGAATGGGCGAAAACGACAAATATTTCGATATTCTTTCTTTTTGTATGGATTGTGTCTCGGAAGAAGATAAAATTTATCCGAAAATTTGTCATAACTTGGCAGGTGCGTATCGCAGAAGAAATGATTTTCAAAAAGCTTTGGAGTTTACAGAACTGGGTATTGCGGCTTCACAAAGGAAAGGTTACTATAACGGACTTGGAATTTTGTATTATGGGAAAGCTCATTGTGAATATGCATTGGGAATGGAAAGTTTTAGAAAGTCTTACTATTTTGCAGAAACTTTATTTGAAGCTTTCGGTCAGAAGGATGCGCTTCAAATTATTCGAAGTAAATTTAAAGACATTTTGGAGTAGTTCACAACACCAGTCGCTAAGGTCTCCGTCACTTTGTGCAAGGCTTTCGGACAGAACAAGTTGGCAGAACAAATCAAATCGTATTGCAAGAAATCTTTTGACCTGGATTTTTGAAAAAAAGACCTCTCGTTTCAAAATCGAAATCGGGAGGTCGTTTTTTTTCAAATTTTGACGGAGAATCTTCCTATTGTATAGTAAATTTCCCATTGTAAAAAGCAATTTTGATTTTATGCCGAAAAAAGCTTCCTATTTATATAGTCTTTTTTATATCGCTTTTCCGCCATCAATTTTTGGATTTGATGGTGACGCTTTTGTTTCCATGTCCGTTTTGCTCTGTTTTTATTTTAAGCTCCGGAATCGCTTGAAGAAATTTTTGAAACTGGGTGTATCCGTAGTCCCGCACATTGAAGTTGGGATGTTTGTCACGAAATATCTGTCCCAATTTGGAAAGTCCGATTTTATTATTGGACTTTTTGACGATGCCGACAATTTCAGATTGCAAACTTTCTTCACTCTCATGGGTGCTCAAAGTCGCGTACATGGAATTACCCTGTTGCTCCAATCGAATGAAGCTTTGATTTTCCAAAAATTTGGAGAGCTTACTATATCCGTAGTTGCGTACATCAAAATCCGGATAGCGCTTAACGAGCAGATTGCCGAGTTCTCCGATGCTGATATTTTTTCCGTTTTCTTCTCTGTCGGAAAGTATTTTTTGAATGGTTTCGTTGATTTCTTTGAGCTCACTGACCGTTTTTTCATCGCTTTTTTCATTTTTATCGCATTTCTCAAGTTTTTCGGATTTAATGAGTTTTTGATGCTCTACGCTGCGACCTTTGATTATTTCGCTGACATTTTTTTCTTCGCCCATATCGTCATCCGCTGCCAAAATATCGAGGTATTTGAAAACATTGCACGCGGCGCTGAATGCTTTCGGTGTTTTTTGCTCACCCATGCCGACGACCATCATGCCGGATTCTTTGAGTCGAATCGCAAGTTTTGTAAAATCGGAGTCGCTCGATACGATGCAAAACCCTTCAACCATTTCTGAGTAAAGTATATCCATCGCGTCGATTATCATTGCGGAGTCGGTCGAATTTTTTCCCGATGAGTAGGAATACTGTTGTATCGGTGAAAACGCGTAGTCGGATAATACATTGCGCCAGCCGTTTGAGAGCGGCTGTGTCCAATCGGTATAAATCCTTTTGTAAGTGACGACGCCGTAGTCGGATATTTCGTCCATAATATATTTTATGTATTTGGACGAAACATTCTCTGCGTCTACCAAGACCGCAAAGCGTTTTTCTTCTACCATTGAATCACTCCTTTCTTTGTATTTTAATGTTAATGTCTTTTCAGCGATAGGAATTACCAGAATCGAATCTGGAATCGCTGAACAATGGATACGAAAAGTATGAGAATATACATCATCAACATAATATCGGATGTCTTTCTCATAATTTCGGCTGATCGTGTGATGTCTTCGGGCTCGAGTTCGCGCAATTTGTCCCCGATGGTCGGTTTTTCGACAACTTCTCCGAAATAGACATTGGTTCCGCCGAGCTGAACGCCCAATGCTCCCGCCATCGCGCCCTCGGACCAGCCGGCGTTGGGACTCTTGTGATTTTTTCTATCGCGCACCGCAATTTTTTGTGCGTCGTTGTAGGCATAGCCTTTGATTGCGGAGCCGAAGATGAATCCTATCAGACTCAATCGCGCAGGAATAAAGTTGGCGATGTCGTCAATTTTTGCGGAGAAGTATCCGAGGTCGGCGTATTTTTCATTTTTGTATCCGACCATGGAGTCGAGCGTGTTGATTGCTTTGTATGCCATCATGAAGGGCGCTCCTCCAATCATCGCGTAAAACAGCGGCGCGGTTACGCCGTCAACGGTATTTTCCGCAACGGTTTCGACGGTCGCCCGAATGATTTCGCCAAATTTTAATTGGGTCGTATCGCGTCCTACAAGGTAGCCGATTTGTTTGCGCGCGGCTGCCAAGTTTTTGCTTTTTACACATTCATACACTTTGTTCGCTTCGTCGGACAAACTTTTGCGCGCAATTCCCGTCCAGAGAATGATGGTTTGGATGACAAACCCGAGATAAAAATTCGCTCGGAAAGAAAAGCCGACCAAAAGCAGCGTGATAACAAAGGTGATTCCGACGGTGATAAGCCACAAAATCAGTCCGCCGATTTTGAGCGCCCATTTTGTTTTTGCGATTTGGCGTATGAGTTTTTCAGTTCCCGCGATGAGCTTTCCTATATATATAACAGGATGGGGGAACCATTTCGGATCCCCCAGCAATTTATCAAGTATATAGGCGAGCATCATCGAAACAGGCAGCTGAAAAACCATCCAAAAGATTTCGTTTGATGCTTTTTCCATAATCCTGTCTACTTCTTATACTTATCCATTAGCTTGACACCTTCCGCAAAGGCTTGGAGATTTAGTTCTTCCGTCCCTTTTGGAATTCGGTTGAGCATGGCGGTTTTGAGGGCATCTTCACTGAGGCCCTCAATCACTTGACTGAGTGCGCCCAATGCCACGATATTGGTAACCATGGTCTTGCCCAATTTTTCCATTGCCGTATCGATGATGGGTAGACTGTATACGGTTCTGTTTTTTGCTTCGTCACCTGTTTGAACCATTTCGTCCACTACACAGATTCCACCATCTATTACTTCTCCATTATACTTGTCATAGGAGTCTTGTGTCAAAGCTAAAAATATATTTGGCTTCAAAACTTTTGTAAAATAAATTTCTTCATCGGAAATAACCACTTCCGCTTTACTGGCACCTCCTCTTGCCTCCGGCCCATAGGACTGGCTTTGGATGGTGTTTTTATTCATTTCGATTCCCGCTTCGGCAAGCACAACGCCGATAAGAATTACTCCTTGTCCGCCGGAGCCGCTCAATCTGATTTCCGTTTTCATCTTGCCCTCCTTATGCCTGTGCCGATTCAATAATGTGTTGATACATTTCGGTGTACTCCGGCTCTTGTTTGCTGATGTATTCGCCCATCAATCTTTTGCCGGTCAGTTGTTCTTCGGTCATTTTTTCAGCCGCTTTTTTGTCCACATAGGTGTCTTTCATAAATTTGAAAAGCTCGGGTGCGGAACCGATTTTATTTTTTCTACCGTAGTAGGTCGGGCATCCGCTCATTCCTTCGATGACGGCAAAGCCTTTGTGCTGTAATCCTTTTTTGACATAACCGGACATCGCTTTGGCATGGTATGCGGTTGAGCGTGCTACATAGGTTGCTCCCGCTCCTACCGCCAATTCACAAATGTCAAACGGTCTGTCGATATTTCCGAACGGCGCGGTCGTTCCTTTGTCATTGGTCGGTGTCGTCGGTGAATATTGTCCGCCCGTCATACCATAGATATTGTTGTTGAAGATGACGGCGGTGATGTCGATATTTCTTCGGCATGCATGAATCAAGTGGTTTCCTCCGATGGCGGAGCTGTCGCCGTCTCCCATGATGCAAAGCACATGCAATTCCGGATTTGCCAATTTGACGCCGGTTGCAAATGCGAGTGCTCGTCCGTGAGTCGTGTGTAATGTGGAATAGTCCATGTATCCGCCCGCACGGGAGGAGCATCCGATTCCTGAAACGATAACCACTTTGTTTTTATCTAATCCTAATTCTTCAATCGCCGTGGTGATGGATTTCATCAATACCCCATGTCCACATCCCGGACACCAGATATGTGGAAGGCGATTGGCTCTGAAATTGTTTAATATATGTTGACTAGGCATTTTTTACCTCCAAATATCTCTCTTTGATTTCGTTTGGCGCGATTACTTCTCCATTCGCTTTGTAGATTCCGTGAATCTTGGTCTTGTCGTCCGCTGCCAGTTTGACTTCCTGAAGCATTTGTCCGAGATTCATTTCAATCACGAATACGCGATGTTTTGCACAAATATCTCGCACTTGTTTTTCAGGGAATGGCCATACGGTTTTCGGAATGAACAAGCCGACCTTGTGTCCTTCTTCACGAAGCTCGACAACGGCTTCTTTGACGGAGCGCACCATGCCGCCGAATGCGATGAACACTTCTTCGGCATCGTCCATCATGAATTCTTCATACACATTGATGTCGATGTCGTAGTTGTCCGCAATTTTGGACATCATGCGATCCAGCTGTTTGCCCGCCATTGTCGTGTTGTTGGTCGGGAAGCCGGTTTCGTCGTGGAAAAGTCCCGTAATATTGTATCGGTAACCTGAACCGAATGGTGCAAGCGGTGATACTTTTTCGCTCAAAGAGAACGGTTTGTATTCGGACGGGTCGCAATCCGGCAATCTTCGCTCGATTACTTCCAGCTCGCCCGGTTCCGGAATTTCGATATTCTCGCGCAAGTGTCCGATGATTTCGTCCATCAGCAAGATGACCGGCGTTCTATATTTTTCAGCAAGGTTGAATGCCTTGACGGTTAAATCAAAAGTTTCTCTTACGGAAGTCGGCGAAAGTGCAATAATCGGATGGTCGCCATGCGTTCCCCATTTTGCCTGTTGATAATCGCCCTGTGACGGTGAAGTCGGCAATCCCGTCGATGGACCGCAGCGCTGAACATCGACGACGACGCAAGGAATTTCCGCAATGCATGCGTAGCCCAGATTTTCCTGCTTGAGTGAGAATCCCGGTCCCGAGGTCGCTGTCATGGATTTAAGACCAGCCACCGAGCCGCCGATACAAGCCGCCATTCCTCCGATTTCATCTTCCATTTGTATAAATTTGCCACCCACTTTCGGCAACAAGAGTGCAGACAGCTCTGCAATTTCCGTTGACGGCGTGATTGGATAGCCTGCAAAAAAACGCATCCCGGCATATAATGCTCCATTTACGCATGCCTCGTTGCCCTGCATCAATACTTTCTTTTTCGTCTTACTCATTTGTTTCCTCCACTATCTCATCCAAATAAATTGCATAATCCGGACATCTCAATTCGCATTGACCGCATTTGATACAATCCTCCGGTCGTGCGATTTTAATTTTTCCATGCTCGATTTCAAGCACCTGTTTTGGACAAAATGCGACGCAAACGCCACAGCCCTTGCACCAGGAAACATTGGTTATCAGTTTTTTCACAGTTTCTCCCTCCAATTTTGATGGCAATGCCTTCATTATAAACAAAACCTCTGAATGAATTTCCGGACAGTACCGAGTCGACCGAATCGATGACTGCTCATTTGCAATGTAACGAATGCAATATGACGAAAAATGTAAAGCTTCCTTTATATATGTCAAAATTTGAAGCAAAATTTTTGTTCCGACATGCAAACTCTCATTTCAGATTCTGAATTTCGATTTTGAAATGCAAAATTGAACTGTCAATTCCATACGCAACATTTTACACGCGATATCGAATCATATTGAAAAAATTCAAATTCGCTTCTTGTTTCAAAATATAAATCCATTTCTCAATCAAGATTCCTCTTAGCTTTGTAAATTAAATCGGATTTTGACATTGCAGATGCGATTTTGATTTTCATTTTACAGATTCATTTACATCATTCGATGGTTTTATTCATTCCAGTCAGATATCGTCAATACCTAGAGTTATTTTAGCACTATTGTCTGAAAACAGCAATAAAAATTTCATCGCAAATTCTTCACGCAAGTCTAATATGCAAATTTTTGCTCTCAACTTGCAAAAGGATTTTACTTTTTATTTTTCATTTGCATGGCTCATATTTCGCTTTTTCATCGCCTGATTCCATTTTTTAACTTACATTTTCCACAAATACATTAAAACAAGCAAAACATAGTCTTTTGCTCGGATTTGAATTTTATATTTCATCTCTTTTTTTCATTGTTTCTTTTCGACAAAAAATGCAAGAGCATATTTTACAAACTGCAGTATTTTTTAAAGTTCGATTATAAGTTTTTAGTCGGCAATATTGTTTTATTGCTATTCTTTTCACTCATCGGCTCGCTTGCAATTTCCTGTCTGCAAAACCCGTCTCAATTCTTAAACTTACATCTTATTTAAGAGTTTGTCAAAACCCATTGAGATTTCTTGTATCGTATTTCTATGATGAATCACTTTTAATTCCTCTGATGAAACCAAAATCCATTGCGCAGAACAATATTTCGTCGTCAAGAAATTTAAAAACTACTGTCGGCGGAGAATTCGTGTCGCAATTTTTTATCGGAGTATTCATTATAAGAAATCAAGTCGATTTTTCATCAACGAAATTTTCCGCAGTTTATATTTATGGAGTATAGCAGCAAAAATGCAAGAACATCAAAATCATTTTTCATCTTTTCTTCCTGAAAAACAGAGCTTGTTTTACAAGGAAGTGATTCACATTTAAAATAATCGCCGAAAATATACCATATTATCAACAATATGATGGAACAACTTAACGAAACTTTCATCAAAACCCTCAAAGTTTTAATTTGAAATTTTATTCAATGACGCAAGTTTTGAAATCGATTTCGCCAACTAATAAACTATTGAAAATTTAATGTAGAATTATGATATAATGAAAACGGAGCTTGCTCCGCACAAAACAATATGAGGTAATTTATGAAAATTCGTGTTCTGGCATGGCTTTTAATTGTCAGCTTGTTGCTACCGAGTATTTCCAGCGCAGATTCCGCTGATACTTCGCAGCTGCTCGATAATGAAAGCATTGAAACACAAACCCTGCAAGATTTTTTGCTACAAGCAAACAGGGATTACGACGATAATGATGAAGTTGAAATTATCGTCACTTTAGATGAAAATCATTTCGGGGGTCTAGGCGAGGAAGTTCCTGCAAATCTTCTTTATAATGATTTTTATCTGAACAAGCAGCAAAACTATGGGAATCAAATTCTGGAAGAGGCTTTCTCCCGCTTCGAAAAAAATGGGATTCTCATTGAGCCGATGGTAACATATAACACTTTGTTTGTCGGGTTTGCAACGCAGACTACTTTTGCAACTGCAAAGAAAATTGCAAACACCGATTTTGTCAAAATGGTGGAAATGAGCGTAGAGAGGAACAAACCGACTTTGTCCCCGCAGGAAGTTGCCGGCGGTTTTCGCTCCGCTTCTTTTTACAAACCGTTATCCGAAATGATTGAGCCTATCAATTCGAGAGATTTGGTGGGTTCTGAAGAGGTGTTTAAAAATAACAAAGGGGAAGGGATGGTTATCGCCATCATTGACTCGGGTTATGATTTGGAGCATCAATCTTTTTATCTCACTGATTTGGGAAAATCAAAAGCGAAGCTGAATCAGACAACCGTTGAAGGTATCGTCAATTCCGGTTCGGTTTCTAAGGGAAAGTATCATAATGAAAAAATTCCTTTTATTTACAGTTATATAAACAAAAATACCAAGATGAAGGAGGCGAAATTCGCTTCTCACGGACAGCATGTGGCGGGAATTGCCGCCGGAAACAGCGTGAAATACAAGAGCGGAAATAAAGAGGGTAATTTTATCGGTATCGCTCCGGAATCACAGCTTCTTCTCATGCGCGTTTTCTCCGATGAGTCACCGACAACCAGTTCCGTCCATTATACAAAAGCGCTCGAAGATGCTTTGCATTTGAAGGCGGATTCTGTAAATATGAGTTTGGGTTCACCGGCAGGCGACCATCGCTCAACGGAAAAAACAACTGTAAACGCAATCAATCGATTGAGTCAGGCAGGATGTGTCGTTGCCATCGCCGCCGGAAATGATACGGCTTTTGGAAATGCGGCTCAACGAAAACCTGATGTCAACAATCCGGATTACGGAATTTTGGCTACTCCGGCATTGATAGACCGCTCGTTGGCAGTTGCTTCTTTACAACATGATACCGTCACTTTGAAGTATGCTGATGTGTTGGATGACAAGAAGCAGGTTGTCAAATCGTATGCGCTGGATTGGCAAGAGACGACAAAGGAATACGCGCCGAACAAAGAATACTCTTTTGTTTATGTAAATCTCGGAAAAAAATCGGATTTCAATGAAAGCCTTGAAGGCAAATACGCTCTGATAGAGCGTGGAGAAATTCCTTTTGGCGAAAAAGTTCAAAACGCAATGGAGCATAATGCTGCCGGCGTTATTATTTTCAACTCCCAACAGGGCGGAGAAAATTTCTTCAAAATGTCCGGTGTCAAAGACTTTCCGATTCCGGTCGCGGCGATGAAAAGAGATTCCGGACTTTTCCTCAAAGAAAATCCGAATACTCATCTGAAATTTTCAAAGCACGAAGGAACTTTCGACAGCGATTCAAAAGGAAAGCTCTCAGAGTTTTCAAGTTTCGGATTGACGGCGGATGCGACTTTCAAACCGGAAATCACCGCTCCGGGCGGAAATATTTATTCATTGGCGAATAATAACGGTTTTTCAAATCAAAGCGGTACTTCGATGGCTTCTCCTCAAGTAGCCGGCGGTATTGCATTGGTTAAAAATCGAGTGAATCGCGATTTCAGCTACTTGAGCGATGAGCAGCGCTGGCAGATGGTCAAAAAACTTTTGATGTCAACCGCAAAAATTCATTACAACACTGAAACCGGCGCGGCTTCTTCTCCAAGAAATCAGGGTGCCGGCATTATGAATTTATCCGCAGCGCTGTCTTCAAATATTGTATTGCGTAGCGGAGAGTTCGGCGAAACAAAAATTATTCACACCGCGGCGCAACCGCAACAGGAAATCAATTTTTCGGTACTCAACTATTCCGACAAAGCTGAAAGCTTCAAATATAAGGCAGTTGTTGTGAGAGATGAAGTGGAAAACGGACATTTCACATTGAGACCGAGTGCTATCAAAACGATCGAGGGAAGCGATATTCAAGTGGAAGCCAAGTCGAGCAACAACGCTCCCGGACAAACGAATATTACGATGACAATCGATACTTCCGAAGTCGCCGACCAACTCTCAAAGCTATGATGCCGAACGGATATTTCATTGATGGTTTTGTAATCGTTTATAACGATTCGATGGAATTATCCATTCCGTTTGTAACCTTTGTCGGCGGAAAAACCGGATTGGACGAGCTGAGCTATGTAGAAGATTCCATCTACAACCTGCTTGCAAACAAGCGCCTTCCGTTTTATTTCAAACCGGAAATTCCTTCTTATTATATGCCGGGCAGAGGAAATAATCACGACTTTACGCATTTGTTTACGAAGGTCGGAAGAAGAAATCAAATATTGGGTGCTAAAGACAATTTCACTTTTGCAAATCCTCAATTTACCGAGAAATATGTCGTTTCACCAAACAGCGACGGTATCGCGGATGATATCGGATTGCGTTTTGTCATGCTGCGTAACGGAAATATCGGATTGGATATTTATGAGTGGGACGGAAAAAATCGCGTGGAGGCCTCAAAAGTAAGTCTGGGCGAAGACTCTTATCAGAAAATTTACGGCAAAAGAGAGGGCGACAACTCCTATGCTATTGCGAATTTATGGCCGAAAGAAGATACCCCTATCAAAGAGGGCGATTATGTAATGGTAATCAGAAACTGGGGAACCAAGGAAAAATCTCAGGCCGCGAAGGATATTGAGATTCCATTCTCCGTAGATATTACCCGTCCGAAAATCTCCAATGTCAATTTTGACGAAAATGCTCGTAAATTAACATTTGATGCGAGCGATGAGCGAAGCGGTATCCGAAAAATCGAAGTAAGTTATGTAAAAAACAACAAAAAAGTTATTATTCCAAACAATAACGGTTATGAAATCCCGAGCGACATCGAATTAAAAGATGTTCAAATACTCGTGACGGATGACGGGTACAACAGTTTGTTGTTAAGCGGAGCTTCTTTGTTGGATTTGGAAAATCTCGGCTCGGTAAAGCCGATGCTCGTCTGGGAAGACGAAAAAGATTCCGGTCTCATTCTTGAATATGAAATTTACTCCGTGAAAGATGGAGAAAAGTCGAAACAACCGGTGAAAGAAAGCTTGCTTCCGGTCGGCGATTATGTGTTGGTCGTGAAAAATCTTTCCGAGAAATATTATTTGAAGAACGGCGCCGAATATCCTTTCAAAATTACGGAGAGTCAAAAAAATGTGTCCGTTCCGATTGATATCAAACTGATTCCTTCCCACACGGTATCACTCATGCCGATGAAGAATAGAGACCTGATATCCAAAATCAGCGCCCGCTCGCTGACGACTTCCAAAGAGTTTGTTTTCTTTACGGACGGCTCCGCGAATACCGGACTCTATGAGAAGGTACTGCCGTATGACGAATATGAATTTACTGTTGAAAAACGAATTAAGGATTCAAAAATCAAAGTGTATCATCTGCGTTCCACCGATAAACCGGGGCAGGAAGAAAGAGCATTCGTCGGCGAATTTGAAGACCGATTCGTAATATCGGTAACAAAGGACAGTAAACTCAACCGAAAAGGTGTTCTTGCTTACAGCATTGATTTGGAATCCTTTGAAAAAGGTAAAATCGAAGTGCTTCAAACGGGCGAAGACATCGAGGTCGAATACCATGCGGTTTTGTCGGATGGGGAAGAAGTTTTGTTCAGCCCGCTTGCTTATCAGGGTAAAAACCCGAAAGGCGCAAATTTTGACCTGGATTCGGCGTATATGATCGTTCCTGTAAATCTTCCGAAGGGTTACTACTCCGTTCCGTCAAGAGAATTTGCTCTGCTTAAAACAAATAGTCCGACACAACAAGTGTCGTTTGAAATCAAAAAATCCGAGGGTTACGGCAGCATCGAGGTTGAAAGCAACGCTTCCGACTTCAAAGATTTCAATCCGACATTCATCGCATACGACCCGAACGGTTTCTACGGACTGAGAAACGGCATCAAGACGACGGACTTGAGCAATCTCCCGTACGGAAACTGGATGATTCAAGTCGAGAAGACGCAAGAATCTGCAGATATCGTTTCAATCCCCGAATATTTGGAAGTGCGTATCGACGAAAGTAACCCGACTCAAAAAATCAGCTTCCAATTCGAGCAGACGGAGCCTCAGTCCAGCGGGGTGTTGACCGCTCATGTAAGAGATTCAAAGGATGAATATGTATTAAATTTGACGGATTTGAAAACGAATCAGGTCGTCTCCGTTTCTCCGGGCAAACTCGGTATTGTGTTGCCGGGCCTTCCGTTTGGCGGATACAAAGTGGAAATTGAGAATCTCGAAAACGACCGCTATTTAGCGTCGCCTGAATTTATTACGATGTATCAATATGAGAATACAATTTATCATTATGTAAACCTGATTGTCGTTCCTCATTCCTATTACCAAGAATCCGATCCGGTTAAAACCGAATTGTTTGAAATCTGGGAAAATCAAGCGGATGTAAAAGTTTCACCACAGTATCAAAACGCATCCGATGATAAAAAATCGGAATATGACGAGGCAATAAATGAAGCTCGAAAAGTCATCGACAGCCTTGTCGCAAATGAGTCGGATGTTCAAAACGCAATTCGTCGAGTTTCGGAAGCGCTCCAACATCTTGACGGAAATGCCGTAGTTCCTCCGCCTTCAGGCGATTCCGGAGGCAGCTCGGGTGGCGGCTCATCCAATTCATCGGTGAGACCGGAACCGATTGGTTCTTCCAGCCAAGAAACAAAACCGAAAGAAGAAACCATCCAAGACAATAACACTTCGTTGAGCGAAAGCCCTGCTAAACTTCTGGCTACTCTAAAAATAAATGCAAAAGGCTATCGTGTTTTTGATAAAGAATCATCGAATCTTAAAAATATGGATGTCGCACCGATATTGCATCAGGGTAGAACGATGCTTCCGGCAAGAATGATTGCCGAACTTTTGAGCATCCGAGTCAACTTTAACGAAAGCACGAAAACGGCAACTTTTATTTTTGAAAAGGAAGATAATGCTCAAAAAGTTGAAAATGTCGTCGAGTTGACATTGGGTCAAAAGATGATGAAGGTAAACGGAAAAGAACAACCTCTCAGTGCGGATATTCTAAATGTGAACGGCAGAATAATGCTTCCGTTGACGGATATACAAAAAGCATTAAAGGAATTAGGCTTAGCTGTTGACATTCAGTGGGAGCACCACAAAAAGGAAATTTCACTATTTGCCATTTAGGGCTCTAAGGAGACGAGAATTCGTCTCCTTGCTCATACATACAAAAACACCGCCGCGCATAACGACAATCGATATTCGGTTGATTCAAGTGACAATTACTTTTAATTTTATATCAAATAGGGTCGCTTATTATAAATTGTTTGCTCTCTTATTTTTATGAAACATCATCCCTTTCACCAAATCAAAATTAAATTATTTTTCATCCGAATTCAGTTTTATCTCTATTGTTTGATAAACGCTGCAATCACTTTCATTCATCTTAGTAATCAAAATCGAAGGATTTTTAATTAACAGTTGATTTTGTGCCCGCTTTTGTGGTAAAATATAATCTCAATAAGTTTGTTATAGTAAAGGAATCCGAGTTGAATTTCTGAATTTGATTTTCACTTGCGAAACATAGTTCATAATGACATGTTTATTCTAATGTTTTTGCATCTTAGGCTTTACTTCCGGAACAAACATTGATTTTAATATTTTTATAGCTCGAAAGGGGGAAAACATGAAAAAACGAGCAATAGGCAAAATATTATTGTCCATCACAATGATTATTTCTTTATTTGTGACGACAGTAATGCCAACCCAAGCGTCTTATGCGAATGGGCGAAACATCGGTGATTCGATTACCGACATTTATTTATCGCATAAGGGCTCATCCGATAAGCCGGCGGATAACAAATTTCAACGCTATGAAGAGGTTCGTATCAACATTGATTGGGACGCATCTCGCTACACAGACCTTGTAGGTGGAGATTATCTTCGGGTTAGTCTTCCAAAAAATATGCAATTATCAAGACAAGGTGATTTAGACCTGAAAATCGGAAACAAGGTAGTCGGAAAAGCAAGCTTTGATGTCCAAAACGGTGGTGGCGGCTCCATCACGATGACACTTACGGACGAAGTAAACGGGCTTGAGAATGTGAAGGGAAATCTTTACGCATTTGCAACATTTCTTGTAGATGACTCTTATAACACGGATGTTACTTTTCCTTTTCAAGTAGAAGGAAACCAACTTTTTTCACTTACTCATTATATCGAGTATATTACAAATGATGTTTCCAACGAAGTTCTCGTAAAATGGGAAGATCGCGGTGCGCGTTCTTTAGCGGATAATACAGTCGGCTGGTTTATCCGATTGAATTTAGGGAAGAAAAATCTGAACGGCGCAACAATTCATGACCGTATCCAAACGGAAAATGCAACTTATAGACAGGATCTCGGTCCGATTATCGCTTTGCAGGCATATAATAATGCCGGTGAATGGATCGATGCTCCGGACAATAATCAACGACTCGTTGAAGGTCAGGACTACACCGTAAGCTACGGCAAAGACGGTATGTCGATGGATATTACTTTTATCAGCGACGCTATCAACGGTAAGCAGGCAAAAGTTTCATATTACACAACTTATCCCGCTTTCCTAACAACGATTACAAATGACGCAAAAATCGTTGCAAGCGACGGAAGCGTTTTAGAAAAAGATTCGTCGAGCGCAATCAATTTGGACGGTGCCGGCGGAAGTATCAAAGGTACGAAGAAAGGTCAAATTCGAATCATCAACAAAGAAAAAGATTCTTTGGTGATGCTTGAAGGCGGCGAATTTAAAATTGAAGGCGTCGGCACATTGGTGACCGGTGCGGACGGAACGGTAACTTCCGAGCTTCTTAAACCGGGAGATTACAAAGTTACACAAACCAAAGCAAAAGACGGCTACAAAATCGATTCTACGGAGCATACCGTAACAGTTCCTTTTGAAGCGGTTGTCGAGCTGGTTGTTGAAAATGAAAAAATTGTAGCGGCTCCAACCAAAGGAAGTCTTAAGGTCAAAAATATTGACAAAGAAACGAAAGCGCCTTTGCAAAACGGTGTCTTCAAATTATTTACACCAAATGGTGAGCAAGAATTCACAATTACCGGCACGGACGGTACTGAAATCTTTACGGACCTTGAACCGGGCAGCTACACCGTTTATCAGGAAACACCTCCAAACGGATATCAGCATGAAAAAGATACCGTTACGGTTTTGGTAAATGCGGGTGAAGAATCCGAAATCGTCATCGAAAATACGAAAGTCCCGCCGAAACCGACAACCGGAAAGATAAAACTTATCAACTTGGATTCCAAAACGAATGCTCCTTTGAAGAACGGCGTATTCAAAATCACGGGACCAAGTGTGGATTTTACAATTAAAATCACGGATGATGACGGCTCTATCGAGACGAAGGATCTACCGGCAGGAAAATATACCATTGTTCAAATTACCGAGCCGGACGGCGATTATCTACCGAACAAAAATGCGGTGGAAGTAGAAGTCGTTGCAGGAGATACGGTTTCCGCAACCATTAAAAATGATAAGAAACCGACACCTCCGAAAACAGGACAGATTCGAATTACAAATCAGGAAGAAGGATTTGTTCCTACTCTTCTAAACAATGCGGAATTTGAAATCACTTCGCCGAATGGGGAGAAATTTAAAGTTTCAACACCGGATGGGGTAGTGGTTACAAAAGAACTTGAGCCGGGTGTGTATACAATTCGCCAAGTTACTCCGCCAACCGGAGATTACAAACTCAACGAAAATGAGTATCAGGCTCAGGTTACTGCAGGAAATATTACGGCGATTACGATTTTAAATAAAAAGAATATCGTTCCACCGCCTGCTCCTACAAAAGGGAACTTGAAGATTACAAATATGGATAAGAATGAAGATAAGCTTCTTCTAAATGCGGAATTTGAAATCTTAAATGAAGCGGGAGTCAAGATTGAAACCGTTAAAACCGAGCAGGGTTTTGTTGTAAAAGAAGAACTTGCTCCGGGTGTTTACAAAGTGAAACAGGTAAAAGCACCGGATGGAGAATACAAATTAAATCCACAAGAGGAAAGCGCGACCGTTGAAGCAGGAAAGACGGCGGAAGTTGTTATTCGAAATGAAAAAACACCGGCGGCTCCTCAAAAAGGTAAGCTTCGCATCGTGAACAAAGACAAGAATGATGACAAGCTTCTCAGCAATGCTCAGTTTGAAGTTTCCGCTGCCGATGGTTCGAAATTTACAATTACGACCAATGACGGAACTGTTGAGACCGGCGAATTGACTCCGGGTATGTATACTGTTAAACAGTTGATTCCTCCGGCGGATTACAAGCTCAACGACAGCCCTGAGGTGGTTGAAGTAAAAGTTGGCGAAACAGCGGAAGTTGTTATCAAGAATGAAAAATTGCCGGCAACGGAAGGCAAGATTCAAATAACCAACTTGGATAAAAAAGATAATGCACCGCTTACCGGCGGCGTATTCAAAATAACGAGACAGAATGTAGATGTTACACTTACCGTAACGGAATCAAACGGCGTTGTCATCTCCGGCGCAATCGCTCCGGGCGAGTACAAAATCGTTCAGACAACAGCTCCGAACGGATACAAATTGAACAATGAAGCGAAAACCGTTCAAGTTGTAGCCGGCCAAACCGCAGAAGTTACCATCCTCAATGAAAAAGACGGTAACCAAGGTGGCGGTCCGGGCGGCGGTGGCGGAGGAACCACTCCTACGCAAAAGGGTGTTTTGAAAGTTATCAATCAGGATGAGCAGGATAAAAGCATTTTGAAAAATGCTCGATTTGAAATCACAAGCGCATCCGGAAACTTTACCATTACTACTTTGGAAGGTATGCTTGAAGTAAAAGACCTTGAAGCGGGACAATATACTGTCAAGCAAATTGCCGCTCCGACGGGATACCAAATCAATCCGACTCCACAAACAATTCAAGTGGAAGCAGGAAAGACAACGGAGATTATTATTTACAACACAAAACAACCGGTTATTACTGACGGTCAAATCCAAATCACAAACTTGGATAAAAGCAACAATGCACCACTCAGCGGTGCGAAGTTTAAAGTAACGGGAGCAAATGTGGATGCTGAGCTTACCGTAACGGATACCAACGGCATCGTGCTCAGCGAGCGTCTTGCTCCGGGCGAATATAAGATTGTTCAAACAACCGCACCGAGCGGCTACAAGTTGAACAATGAAGAGAAAACCGCAACCGTTGTTGCCAATGAAATTGCCAAGGTGACCATCCTCAACGAAAAGGACTCTAACCAAGGCGGTGGCCCGGGTGGCGGAGGAACCACTCCGGCACAAAAAGGTAGTCTTCAAATTACAAATCAGGATGAGAAAGATAATTCTCTTTTGAAAAATGCTCAATTTGAAGTATCCGGCCCTCAAACCCCGACATTCAAAGTGACGACATTAAACGGCGTATATGAAGTGAAGGATCTCGATCCGGGCGAATACACCGTAAAACAACTGATTGCACCAAGCGGTTATAAACTCAACACAACTGCGCAAACTGTAAAAGTTGAAGCAGGTAAGATGGCTGAGGTGCTTATCAAAAATGTGAAAGATGCAAATCAAGGCGGTGGCGGAAATCCGGGTGGTGGCAATACGCTGGCTCAAAAAGCAACCATCATCGTTGTCAATGAAGACCGCGCCGATAATTCGCTGCTTCGAAATGCACGATTTGAAATTACAAGCAATGTTTCATCAAGATTTACCATCATGACGCTAAACGGTCGATTGGAGGTAAAAGATCTTGAGCCGGGAGAATACACGATTGTTCAGATATCTCCACCAAGCGGCAACTACAAACTCAACCCTACTCCGGTAACGGTTGAACTGAAATCCGGCGATTCGAAGGAAGTTATTATTCGAAATGAAAAAGACAGTCCTTCGGGAGGCGGAAATCAAGGTGGCGGCAATTCGGGTGGTGGAAATTCGGGTGGCGGAAACACCGGCGGAAATAACCGAAGCCCGGTTCGTCCGGATTCCAATTCGGGAACAACAAATACTCCAAGCACTCCTGCTCCACAGCCGTCCACGGAAATTCGTGAGAACCCGACTCCGTTGACAAACAGCGAAAACCAAAACTTCACTCCTTCTTATACTGAAGAAAATAATACTAATCTTCAGGGAGCACAAAGAGAAAAAGCACAAAACACAAATACCAAGGCTGCAAGCAAAAAAGCCAATGTAGCGGTTGCATCGATTTCAAAAGCGCCGAAAACCGGTACGCTTCTAAATCCGTTTGCAATGATGACTTTCCTCATCTTGGCATTATGTCTGCTTATTTCCGGTCTACGCGATTTACGATTTAGATTTGAATAATGAAGAGGCTCATCCTTCGGGATGAGTCTTTTTTATTAAATTTTATATTCGAAAGTGATTTTCTATATAATACTAAAATCTGAAATTTCTTGTTTGCTATTGACTTTTTCTTTGCAGGCTATTGGAAAGAATAGTGCTCAATAATCTGTATTTTGAATAACTGTTTTTTGCTTCCTACCATGTAGGAAACCTGACCCACCGTTCCTATCCGAATGGAAAAAGTATCATTTCTCTACATTTTGTTATATTTTATCCCAATCTCGCTATAATTTGAAATGTAATATAAATAGGAAGGAATACATTGGATAGAAAGATTGATTTTAGGATTCTTAATATGCCTTTGAATAGAGATTGGTATTAGCATAAAAAACATGCCGCGCTTATTGTTCGACCATACTTTTCTACAACAAAAAATACCATCGGCATGCCAATGGTATTTCTTGGTAAATGGTATTTTATTGATAAATGCAATTCACTTGCATTCAATCCGATGTTAAAATTCGTTCGCTATTCTCAAAAACTGCTTGATCTGAGTTTTTAGGCAAACCGAACTTTCATTTTGTTGCTTATTGTTTTGCATTGATTCGATTGATGGACTTTTTGAGTTTGAACTCGAGCAACTCAATTTCGACGGATTTGTCGGTTCTTCGGATTTGCTCTTCCAAACGACTCTTTGCTTCTTCGGCACGAGCCAAGTCAATCTCATCAACATATTCCGCTGCATGACTGATGATCGTCACCGCTTCTTTGGACACTTGTAACAATCCGCCCGCCAATGTCAATTCACGATATTTGTCATTTTGCTTGATGGTCGCCTTGCTCACCTTGAGTATGGCGGCAAAGCTGATGTGATTTGGCAAAACCATCATTTCGCCTTCGGTCGTTTGCACAATCACACCTTGTACTTTGTCCTCAAAAAATAATTTGTAGGGAGTAACTATACGCAAATTAAATTCGCTCATAATCTAGTCCTCCTTTTTTGCTTTCTCCAATGCTTCCTCGATTGTTCCAACGAAAAGGAATGCCGATTCCGGAATTTCATCATGCTTTCCATCCAAAATTTCTTTGAAACCTTTGATGGTGTCTTTGAGCGGAACATATTTTCCTTCCATTCCGGTAAATTGCTCGGCAACCGTAAATGGCTGCGAAAGGAAGTTTTGTATTTTTCGCGCTCGGGCAACGGTCGTCTTGTCCTCATCGGAAAGCTCGTCCATACCGAGAATTGCGATAATGTCTTGTAGTTCTTTGTATCGTTGTAATGTCGATTGTACGGCGCGCGCCACCTCATAATGCTCTTTACCGACAACTTCCGGTGAAAGAATTCGTGAGTTGGAATCGAGCGGGTCAACCGCCGGATAGATTCCAAGCGATGCGATATTTCTCGACAATACCGTTGTGGCATCCAAGTGTGCGAATGTTGTCGCCGGCGCCGGGTCGGTCAAGTCGTCCGCCGGTACATATACCGCTTGTACGGATGTAATCGAACCGGATTTTGTAGAAGTGATTCGCTCCTGCAACGCTCCCATCTCGGTTGCCAAAGTCGGCTGGTATCCAACCGCAGAAGGCATACGACCGAGCAAAGCCGAAACCTCGGACCCTGCTTGCGTGAATCGGAAGATATTGTCGATGAACAGGAGCACATCCTGTCCTTCTTTATCTCTAAAGTATTCCGCCATCGTCAATCCCGAAAGTCCAACTCGCATTCTCGCTCCCGGCGGCTCATTCATCTGTCCGTAAACGAGTGCCGTCTTGTTGATAACGCCGGACTCAATCATCTCGTTATAGAGGTCGTTTCCTTCACGCGTTCTCTCGCCGACGCCGGAGAATACGGAAATACCTCCATGCTGTTTCGCGATATTGTTAATAAGCTCCATAATAATTACGGTTTTTCCAACGCCCGCTCCTCCGAAGAGTCCGATTTTTCCACCTTTCAAATATGGTGCGATCAAATCGACAACCTTGATTCCGGTTTCCAAAATCTCCGTTCCCGTTTCCTGCTCTTCATAGCTCGGTGCCGGTCGATGAATCGGCCATTTTTCTTCAGTTTCCGGTGCCGGTTTGTTATCCACCGCTTCACCCAGGACATTGAAGATTCTGCCCAATGTGTTTTTCCCAACCGGTACGGCAATTGCGCGACCCGTATCGACTGCTTCGACATTACGAACCAATCCGTCTGTCGAACTCATCGCAATACAGCGCACAACATCGTCCCCGATATGCTGAGCAACTTCAACAATCAAGGTTTTTCCGTTTAGGTCAATCTCTATTGCATTCAAAAGGTTTGGTAGCTCGCCAGCGTTGAACTGAATATCGACAACCGGTCCGATAACCTGAACTACCTTTCCTACGGTTTTGTTCATTATTTTTCCTCCTTATCCTTGGTAGGATTATTGTAGGGCTTCTGCGCCGCCGACAATCTCCGAAATCTCTTGTGTGATTGCCGCCTGTCTTGCTCGGTTGTATTGCAAGTTCAGTCCTTCAATCATTTCATTCGCATTGTCCGTCGCAGATTCCATAGCAGTTCTTCTTGCGCCCTGCTCCGCTGCATACGCATCAATAATTGTCGAATATACAATTCCCTCTAAATATCTCGGCACCAAAGTTTTGAATACCGCTCCCGCCGATGGCTCGTATTCGATATCGCCCGATTTTTGTGTCGGCTCCCCTTCTTTGATGAGCGGAAGCAGCCTTCTTATTCTCGGCACTTGTGAAAGCGATGATACAAATTCGGTATAGCAAATGAATACTTCGTCCACTTCTTTTTTGTCAAAAGCCTCCAGCGCAAAGCCTACAATTTTTGCAGTATCGACAAAGTTGAGATACTCTGCGATATACGGAAAGTTTTCGATGATATCGTAGCCTCTTTTCGCAAAGTACTCCTGCGATTTTCTTCCCACCGTTATAATCTTGGGATTTTTGCCCTGCATTTCATTGACTGCCGCTTTCAGCATATTGGAATTGTATCCGCCTGCCAAACCTCGGTCGCCCGCCACGACGATGTAGAGTGAATTTTTGACTTCTCGTTCCACCGTGTAGGACGAATCGGTAATTTTAGTGTGGTGCAAAATATTTTGTATCGTTTCTCTGATGATGTTAAAGTATGGTCTGGATTGCTCCACTTTTTCTTTTGCTTTTCTCAGCTTGGAGGACGCAACCAGTTCCATGGCTTTTGTAATCTGCATCGTGCTCTCGACGCTGCGTATGCGTCGCTTGATGTCTTTCATGCTACCGCCTGCCATGTTTTCCTCCTTTAACTATCTTCCTTGCAAAAAGCTCTTTGTAAATTCAACCAGTGAAGTTTTGAGAACCTCTTCCATTTCCGGAGAAAGCTCTTTTGTTTTGCGGATGCCGTCCGCAACTTCCGGATGAGTATCGTCCATGAAGCGATAGAATTCATCTTCAAATTCTTTGATATTTTCCACCGGAACTTCTTTCAAGTATCCATTGTTGACCGCGTACATAATCATTACCTGATGCTCTACCGAAATCGGTGATGCATTCGGCTGCTTGAGCACTTCCACGATTCGCTCTCCTTTTGCTAAACGATCTTTGGTGTCGGCGTCAAGGTCAGAACCGAATTGCGCGAAGGCTTGCAGCTCTTTGTACTGCGAATAGGCCAACTTGAGTGTTCCCGCAACTTTTTTGATTGCTTTTATCTGTGCATTTCCTCCAACGCGAGATACGGAAATTCCCGGATTCACCGCCGGTCGAACACCGGAGTTGAACAAGTCGGTCTCCAAGAATATCTGGCCATCGGTGATGGAGATAACATTGGTCGGAATATATGCGGATACATCGCCCGCCTGCGTTTCAATAATCGGAAGCGCCGTCAGCGAACCGCCACCCTGTGCATCGGATAATTTCGCCGCGCGCTCCAACAATCTGGAGTGCAGATAGAATACATCGCCCGGATATGCCTCACGACCCGGCGGTCTTCTAAGAAGCAACGAAAGCGAACGGTATGCGACCGCGTGTTTGGATAGGTCGTCATAGATGCAAAGGACATGTTTTCCTTTATGCATAAAGTATTCGCCCATCGCACAGCCGGAGTACGGTGCCAAATATTGTAGCGGCGCAAGCTCCGACGCGGTTGCGGATACGACGATGGTGTAGTCCATCGCTCCGTTTTTTTCCAAAATGTCGGCAATTTGAACAACGGTTGAGCGTTTTTGTCCAATCGCTACATAGATACAGATTACATCGCCGCCTTTTTGATTCAAAATGGTGTCGATGGCAATCGTCGTCTTTCCCGTTTGTCTGTCGCCGATTATAAGTTCCCTTTGTCCTCTACCGATCGGAATCATCGCATCAATTGCTTTGATTCCCGTTTGTAGCGGCTCATGTACTGATTTTCTGTCAATAATTCCCGGCGCAACCGTCTCCACCGGACGAAACTCCGTGGTTTTGATTTCGCCTTTGCCGTCAATCGGCTGTCCAAGTGCATTCACTACTCTTCCAAGCAGTGCGTCACCAACCGGTACCTGTACGACCGTTCCGGTGAGCTTTACCTCATCGCCCTCTTTGATTTCTTCATCAGAGCCAAGCATAACAGCACCTACGCTGTCCGCTTCAAGGTTGAGCGCCATCGCATATTCGCC
This sequence comes from Filifactoraceae bacterium, assembly GCA_041853585.1. Taxonomy (GTDB): domain Bacteria; phylum Bacillota; class Clostridia; order Peptostreptococcales; family Filifactoraceae; genus JAUNKE01. The sequence continues at coordinate 9,167 of JBGZSM010000035.1, read as the reverse complement.
GTTGGCAAACTGAAGAAGCTCTCCAGCCATACACTTTTCCAGCCCATGTATGCGCGCAATTCCATCACCAACCTGCATAACACTTCCGACATTGGAAACTTCGAGCTTCTTGTCGTAGTTTTTTATCTGCTCTTTGATGATTGCGCCTATTTCTTCAGGTCTAAGATTCATCTATTTATCACATCCTTGCTCAGTTATTTGATTAACTCCGAGTGAAGCGCTCTCAGACGGCTGCTGATGCTCGCGTCCAAAGATTTTTCTCCAATTCGGATTTTCATACCACCTATGATACTCGTATCAATTATATTGTTTAACTCGACTTTTTGTCCCAACTTGGATTCCAGCTTTTCAATCAATCGTTGTTTTTGCTCTTCATCCATTTCAATGGCAGTTATTGCTTCAATATAAGCGATGTTTTCAAATTCTCTTTGGAGTTTTCGATAGTATTTCGCAATCTCCGGAAGATAGCTTGCACGACCGTTGCCAATCAATACCTTGATAAAGTTCTTGGTCGTGTTCTTCACTTTTTGGTCAAATATCGAATCGACGGAAGCAATTTTTTCAGCCTTTGCAATTTGCGGGCTCGTCAAAAAAACCATGTACTGCGGATTTTCCTGAATAATCGCTGCGATTTCAGAAAGCTCCGAGCCGATTTCGTTCAGAAGATTTTCTTCCTGTGCCAAGCCAAAGATAACATCGGTATAGCTTTTTGTTACTAACTCGACCATTGCTCGTCACCTATCTCGTTGATCACTTCGTCGATAAGGCTTTTGTTTGCTTGACTATCCATTGATTTTGCAATCAGCTTTTCCGTAGCCATAATCGCCATATCCGCCACCTCGCCTTTGAGGTTTCGAAGCGCCTTGTCTTTTTCCAGCTCAATATCCTTGAATGCTCGCTCTTTTAATTTTGCGGATTCTTCTTTCGCCTGCTCGACAATTTCTTCCGCACGAATTTGAGCCGAATTTTTTGCTTTTTCAACAATTTCTCTGCCCTCCGATTGCGCGCTTGCCAATCTTGCCTCGTATTCCTGCAAGGCTTCATCCGCTTTTTTATTCTTTTGTTCCGCTTCTTCTATCGCTGTCTGAATATCAAAGGTTCTTTTGTCCATGAATTCTTTCACCGGCTTAAAAAGAAAGTGTTTGAGCGCCAAGAAAAGGATAATCATATTGACGATGGTGAATATCATCTGCCAAAGCTGAATATCAATCAATCCTGCATGTTTCATTGCGTATCTCCTTTCTTGTACTTACCGATTTGGTTCATACTAAGATACTAGAGGTTTTACGAATAGCAAGATGATCGCAATAACAAGTGAGTAAATACCTGTTGTTTCCGCTGCCGCTGCTCCAAGTAGCATCGTTCTTACGATTTCGCCCTGTGCTTCCGGCTGTCTTCCAACCGCTTCCGCTGCTTTCCCCGCTGCAAATCCCTGTCCGATTCCCGGTCCAATACCCGCGATCATCGCGATTCCCGCACCGATTGCTGAGCATGCCAAAATTAAATCCTTACCTGTAATTCCTTCCATGGTTGTAATCCTCCTAATATTTGAAATTTGTTAAAATGAGTCATCAATCCATTGCTCCTGAGATGAATATCATCGAAAGCATGGTGAAAATAAATGTCTGCAACAGTCCTGAGAATAAATCAAAGTAACCATGCAAAATAACGGGTATTCCAACTTGTAAAATCGGAATATTGATACCAATCATTGCCGAAAGATTACCCAGCGCTATATAGACCAGCGACATGATAATCAAACCACCCACGAGATTTCCGAAAAGACGGAATGACAATGAAATCGGTGTTGCAAGTTCTCCAATCACATTGATTGGTGTCAGCAAAACGAACGGCTCCGAAAATCCTTTGAGGTATTTTCCAAGTCCTTTTTTGCGGATACCGCTTCCATGGATTAGAAAAAAGGTCATTAATGAAAGAGAGAGCGTAGTGTTCAAATCGGCTGTCGGCGGCCGTAGCGCAAACAGACCTGATAAATTGGAACATGCAATGAACAAAATAATTGTTCCGATATAGGGTGCAAATCCAATTTTGTCCTCTCCCATGGTTGAAGCTGTCAGATTATAAATTGCACCGACCAACACTTCCACCGCATTCTGAACACCTTTGGGTACTTTTTGGAAATTTCTTGTCAGCAAATAAGAGCCGATAATCAGAAATAATGAAATTCCCCACATTACCACAAGTGTCTCCGTTAAACGAAAACCGCCGATGAGTGGAATGTCTTCGCTGAAAGTATAAACAACTTTTGCTCCAAACTCCATAGTTGATCTCCTTTCTTTAAAAATTTGTCAAGGCATTGCCTTTTTATTCAAACACATCTTTTATTCTATCGACTAAAAGTTGTGAGAGATAACTAAAATATAATTTTTTATCCCAATTTGTTTAATATCGTCATCACCAAGATTGCAAATCGAATACTCACGAGTCCCAAAGTCGTCGCCAAAATGTTGATGTTCGGTACCTTTGCCGAAAGCACCAAAACCGCTCCATAGATGAGCATGCGAACAAAATATCGGGAGGTCATCAATTTTTGTGCATCGCCCGGTGAAAGCATCACAGCCTTTTCAACGGTCTTTGCCGTTTGCAGGAACATCAGCACCGATATCGAAAATCCTAGGAGCAAACCTTTGACAAATGCCCAATCATTCTGCACAAAAAAGATGCCGATGCCCAATGTGATAATCGAAAGTAAAGCCGCATAGGAAATCACTCGAACTCGTATATCTGAATGCGTCATTTTTTCTCCTTTTCGCCCGATATTTCCGCATCATTTTTTTGTATCGCTTCCTTATTATATAGCTTTTTATCATCATCTGATTTTTTATCATTCTTCGGATGGTCTTTTCTTAAAAAATCATCCACTTCAAAAATCGAGCGTTGCGGTTTGGGCGCAGCATTTTTCTTTTTCTTGGAAAGTCCGTACGCCCCCGCAATCATATTGTAGGCGGAAGATGCACCGACCGATACTCCGAGCAAAATACCAAAAATGACAAAGCCGCTGCCTAATTGCCATCGCTTTGCCAATTCTTGTGTAGCCCATATACTTAAAAAAAGCGGAACAAGAAAAGAAATGCTGAGTTGTGTCAGTAAAGCTAAACCTTTGCCGATTTCAAAATTCAATTTTCTGTTATTCTTATTCTTTCTCATTATCTTTCCTCATTCAAATCTATATCTTTTATACTACTCTAAAAGCCATCCGATGTCAAACGAAAAATTAGTTTTACACAAGATTTTCCAATTTAGAGCAACAGTTTCACATCGCCTTCGACATTTCTTGTGACGCAAATTTCAAGATTTTCCTGCAAGTTTCATTTGCATTTCTTGCATAATGTGCTTTTTCAGCATTAAAATTTTAGCTTTTTTTATTTTACAAAATAAAATTCTGTCGAAAAAGTGATAATTCTTTACAATTCTTATTAAACAATTTACAATAAAAATAGAAAGGAGGCAGCATGCGCTTATCAAAGATGCCTAATCAGGAACGGATTTTTTGTTTTGCGATGCTGAAAAATTTTTATGAGTAAAGTTGAATTTCGTTTTGCCGAGAGTGCCGATGTGCCGCTTATTTTAAAATTCATTAAGGATCTGGCTGATTACGAAAAATTGTTGCATGAGGTTGTCGCTACGGAGGAAATTTTGGACGAGTGGCTTTTTGAAAGACAAAAGGCGGAAGTCATATTTGCTTTGGAAAACGGAAAAGAAGTGGGCTTTGCATTATTCTTTCACAACTTCTCAACCTTCTTGGGAAGAGCCGGAGTCTATTTGGAAGATTTGTTTGTGCTTCCGGAGTTTCGCGGCAAAGGCTATGGCAAGGCTTTGCTGGAAAAGCTCGGCGAAATCGCCGTTGAGCGCGGCTGCGGTCGTTTGGAATGGTGGGTGCTGGATTGGAACAAGCCGAGCATCGACTTTTACAAATCGATGGGCGCGATCCCGATGGACGAGTGGACGGTATTTCGTATTGCCGGCGACACATTGGAGAAGATGGGTAAAAAATAGATTTATGATACGAAATTCCATAAATCGAGCGAAAACAAAATGATGAAGCGAGTGAGGTTTCGAATTTTATTCAAATGCCAGCCTTTTTGATTTCATTAAAAGATACATCAATCGTATCGATGGTTATAGAAAATCCGGCAACATTCTCCGGAATTGAATTAAAGTCGTATAAAAAACAGCCTCTTTCAGCGCAGTAAGAGGTTGTTTTTTCTTTCAGCGAGGCTGATATTTCGTTCATCTTAAAGAAGTCGAAGAACATAGCGAAAACTTCTCCTTATTCAGTCGATTATAGTTTCTGCCCGAGTATCCGAACGGACAGAAGTTTTATCGTTCTGTATCTTCGACAAAGTGTGACCTATGCAAATCGAATGTTATAACGCCTTCCGATTCAAAAATCGGATTCCTATTGCACGATTCGTTTGGTCGGATACGCCAAGTCGATATCATCGTTCATCGCAATCACTCGCAAAATATCTTCCCAGATATCGTTGACCGTCTGTCGTTTCGCCTTTGGCGCACACAGATAGCGGAGCGTCAACAAAACGCCGCTCGGACGCACATCGGTATAGACGATGGGTGTAAAATTTTTATAATAAATCATATACTTGCGAGCCGCTTCCTTGATTGCCTGCTCCGCCTTGTCGGTAAAATGCAGCGTATGTTTGTCCACGATTCGCTCGAATTCTTTTTTCGCCTTTTGCCAGTTGCTCTCAAAAGTAATCTCCACTTTGATTTCATTCCATATATAGCGAAAGCCTTTGACATAGTTTACAATCGGGTGCAAAAATACATAGTGATTCGGAATATCCACCATCCGTCCGGTGCTCTGCTCACCATCCTCCGGCTCGCTCAGCTCAATCAGCGAGAATTGGAACAAGCGCACATCGATGACATCGCCCCGCTTGCCGTTGATTAAAATTCGGTCACCGACGGAAAAAGGGCGCTTGAGCAAAATGAAAAGCCATGCGGCGATATTGGAAAAAATATCCTTCAGCGCAATCGCGATACCGGCGGACAAAAGACCGATGTAGGTGGTCAGTGAGCCAGGCGTATCGACCCATACAAAAAACATTGAGATAATATAAATGAAACTGACGATATAATAGGTAGCTTTTCTGGTACGATAGACTCTGTTCGTGTCTGAAATTCTTTTGAACAGCGTTCGGTTGATGGCATTGATGATCATAAACGCCAATACGAAACACAATACCGTAATCAGAACTTTGCGTGCCCAGGGATTTTCTTGCATAAAAGTTACGATGGAATCCATTTTCATCTCCTTCAAACGATACTTTTCTTATAATACTACCATAAAGCACTTCACTTGTCAGCATATTCCAAGCAACTTGAGATTGAAACGCTTCTCATTTTGTCCGCATGCAATTTTTGATTTCCCTTTGTATAAAATCCGAAAGATTTTCTGCGCTGCCGTCAAAAGATTAGCCGCTGTCTATTTCCAAAGCAAAACGCATTCGCAATCTCATTTCCAATCTTGCAAACTTCGATTATATTCGCTATTATAAAGGTAGGTTATGTTTTTGGAAATCACCATAGGAGGATTCGATGGGATTTTTACAAAACACAAGGAAACCAATTGGATTTGCAGGAAAATTATTGGTTAAAATGATGAATATGGGGCATGGTCAAATGGCAAAGTGGGGATTTTCTCAAATCCAGCCGCCAATCGGCGGCAGGGTGCTGGATGTCGGTTGCGGCGGCGGTGCCAATCTGGCTACTTGGCTGGCAAAATGCCCGCAGGGAAAAATTTTCGGCATTGACTATTCCGAGGTCAGCGTACAGGCTTCTCAAAAGCATAACAAAAAAGCCATTTCGGAAAATCGTTGCGAAGTCTCGCAGGGCGATGTGCTCGCTCTACCTTTTACAGACGGCGAATTTGATTATGTAAGCGCATTTGAAACCATCTACTTTTGGAATCCGATTCAAAAAGCATTCGGCGAGATTTTTCGCGTGCTCAAAAAAGGAGGACATTTTTTAATTTGCAATGAGCTTTCCGCCCGAAATGACAAAAATCTCAAATGGGAAAATATGATTTCAGGAATGAGGATTTTTGAAGCCGATGAGTTGAGCAATTTGCTTATTCAGGCGGGCTTTGAAAATATTAAGATTTATCGCGAGGAGAAAAAAGGCTATTTGTGCATCATCGCCAAAAAACCGTCATAGATTGTAATCCGTTTTGAATCGAGTTTAAGCCATGGAATCTCGTGGACTTTACAGGAGGGAGCTATGAAATTATTTTGTTTGAAAGAAAATCCAAAGCCTTTCAAAATGGAAGATTTGGTAGAGTTCGTATCTTTTTTGAATGCAAAACCGGAGCATAGTTCATCATTTTGTCCGCAAAACAAAAAAACAATCGAGCAGGAGCTTTTGGACTGCATGCAGTTCGGTCGCGTCATCGCCTGCAAAGAGAGCAATGTGCTCATCGGATTGTGCAGCTGCAATTACGATGAGGAAAGACAGCTCGCCGATTGCAATCTGTTTATTCATCCAAACAAATCGGAGGCATATGATGAAATTGCCGAGGTGATGCTGCGAATTTTGAAACAGCATATTCCCGACGGCACTCCTCTTTGCTTTTCGATTTCATGTAAAAATCGAGCGTGCCGAAATTTTTTGGAGAATCATCATGCCGAAAAACAGGATGAAACTTCCGAGAGTCTACAATATATTTTAAGCAAAAAATTTTAATCTGAATGGAGACATTTATGAAACAGCAGCAACTAAGCATTGCTCATATTCCGGCCATCCTGTGGGGAGATTCTTCTCCCCACTTGGTAATTGCGGTACATGGCTACTGGGGAAATAAAAAAACTCAGCTGATTCGCAGCTTTGCCGCTTGGGCAACCGACAAAGGATTTCAGGTTCTGAGCTTTGATTTGCCGGAGCATGGCGAGCGCAAGGAAGATTCTTCAATTGAGCTTCCGATTTGCATCGAGGAATTTCAAACGATTCTAAATTATGCCGGGCGGTATTGGAATCATATCTCGCTGTTTGCCAACAGTCTGGGCGCCTATCTTTCTTTATTGGCTTTTGAAAAAGAGATTTTCAAACAAGCCTGGTTTGTTGCACCGGTTGTCGATATGTCTCGTTTGATGAGCAATCTTTTTGCCAAATATCAAATTGATGAAGAAATGCTTAAAAAAGAGCATACGATACTTGCGCCGAGTGGAGAAAAACTGAATTGGGATTTTTATTTATATGTACTCTCCCACCCTGTTGAGCTTTGGCAGAGTCCGACTCATATTCTCTACGGCGAATCGGACGAAACTTGTGATATGGATACCATTCTTGATTTTGCAAAGAAATTTCATGCCGATGTCGAAATTATTCCAAGCGGCGAGCATTTTTTCCACACGGAAGAACATTTGCAGACGATGACGACCTGGCTCGACAAAAGCTTTACGAAATTGAATTTTACTCCGAAGAAGGAATCATAAAGGCATTTTTAATTTTTCAACGGGTTTTTGTTTTTCAAATCGAAATCGTAAATCATAAATCCAAAATTGATTCGGAAAAATGAATTTGAAAAATGAAAAGTGAATCGCAAATTTAAAATCGGATTTTTATTTTGAAAAGCAATCGAGATTTTGCATTTGATTTTTAAAATCTCCGGCGCAACTTTTATTATTTGATAACTTTATGTTGCACTTCATCCGCCGACATTATATAATAGGTATTAGGTATTAACGGTTTTATTGATAGGTTTGGAGGCATTATGAGCTACAAATATTTCGAAAACCGAAGTTGTGAATACTATCCATGTCACAACTTGGAAAATATGAATTGTCTTTTCTGCTACTGTCCTTTGTACCTAACCGATTGTGGCGGGAATTTTCGCATCTTGGACAACGGAATCAAAGATTGCAGTAATTGTGTCTTCCCTCATATCGAAGCGAATTACGAAAAAGTCATCGAGCGATTCCGAAAGGCCGCGCGAGCAAAAGCGGAGGAGAACAGCCCAAAATAATTCATCGGACGCCGGGAGCGTCAACACTCTCTCGCGTCCTTCCTATCAAAAACAAATATGGAGACGTATCGAAGTGGTCATAACGAGCTCGACTCGAAATCGAGTTGCCTTTCGAGGCACGTGGGTTCGAATCCCACCGTCTCCGCCATCTGAAATCCTTTGTTGAAAAACAGAGGATTTTTTTCTTCTCAACCTTTTCGATTTTATCCCATCCCAAGGAACAATTATTCTCTCCTTTCAATCAAGCACATGCGCAACCGCTTCCCAATTCGGATAAAGAGAAGAAAATCAAGACTTTTTACTTAAAAAATTTGAACTTTGTCAAGAGATTCAAATTCACGATTCGCGGACACAAAGAAAAACAAGGATAAAATACACATACAAATAAATTGATACGAAATTTAGTTTATGTTTGCAAAAAGAAAAAGCGTGATCGGAATAAACGATTGAAAAAATGGGATAGAAAGAAATTATTTTTCATAGAAATATAAAAATAGGATTTGAAGCTGTCTTGCGCATTTTTTCAAATAGATAAATAATATTTAATCTCAAAAATTCCAAATCTCATAATGCAAAAATAAATTTTTATAACGCAAACAAAATTTCAAAAATCAAAATTCCTTTTTGAACAAAAAACTATTCATTTAAAAAAGTATTTGGAATTTAGTATCGTAAAATCAATTCTTTTAGATAAAAACTTTTTTTCGGAAAAGCGTTTTTTAGAAATAATCCAAGAAATTTGTCAAATGATACAAGTTGTGTTACTATAACGATATCCTATCATTTTAATATGTTTTATAAATCGTGAAACTCAGTTTTTATAATTGAATAAAGAGTTGAATTGTTCAACTGTAAAAATTTCGAGCTGTTGAAAGGAATCTTTTGAAAAAATCTTCTTCTGTCTTCTCTATTTATTTTACATCCAATAAATCTACAGATATTGTACGGAGCTTATTGCGGCTCATTTCATTTTTACGGACGGAAGATACATAAATAAAATCGGTTGCACTCGAAATCGCAACAATCTTTTACAAAAACCAAGAAACATCCACTTAAATAATGGGAAATAACGAAAAGTTTTAATTTAATATGGAACTTTCCTTTATGATATAAAAAATTCGTTGTGCTTCTGCACAATCCAATCAGGTATAAAGGCTGAGCCTTT
>JBGZSM010000034.1:0-8440 GCA_041853585.1 Filifactoraceae bacterium | reverse complement strand
TTTGCTATTATCTGTGTTATACTTAGAGTGGGTCATGTGGATACTCCTTTACTGATTTTTTGGTCGAACTTAGTATACAGTATCTTCATGACTTTTTCTATACTTATTTATTACTATGCATTTGATTTTACAACTTACCTCCAATTATAAAATAAAGCATCCTCAAAGAAAATTCTTATTCAAAGCATGATTTTCCTAATAGATTTTAGTACAAAAATTGTAAACAACATAATAAAAAACCGATAGTAGATGTATTTTTATCTAACATATCGGTTTATTTTCTCATCTTATTTTAAGTTTTTATTCTACATTTCTGAATTAACGCTCGATGAACATATTATCAATCAATCTCGTATTTCCGAATTTGATTGCCAACGCGATGATGGATGGTTTTTCGACGCTTTCGGTGTCTTGCAGCGTTTCGCAGTCGACAATTTTGATATAGTCGATGGTGCATGGCAATTTTTCAAAAACATTTTGCATTGCACGATGCAGAACTTCGGATTTTGTCTCTCCCTGCTCAATCATCGACTTTGCCAATTCAAGCGCTTCGTGTAATGCAATCGCCTGCTCTCGCTCGGTTTCGGAAAGATATTTATTGCGGGAACTTTTTGCCAAACCGTCCGATTCGCGCACGATATCTACGCCGAAAATTTCAATATCCAAATTCAAATCTTTGACCATTCTTTTGATAATCATCAGTTGTTGGATATCTTTTTTGCCGAAGTATGCACGATTTGCCTTGGTCAGATTAAATAATTTGAGCACGACGGTACAAACGCCGCGGAAATGTCCCGGTCTTTGCGCCCCGCACAGATTGTCGGTGAGACCTTCGACATTAACATAGCTCGCATAATTTTGCGGATACATCTCTTCAACCGAAGGCGCGAACATAATATCGACTTGCTGCGAAGACGCTTTTTCAATATCATGCTCCAAATCTCTCGGGTAGCTGTCGTAATCTTCATTCGGTCCGAACTGAATCGGATTAACGAAATTGGATACGATGACGATATCATTTTCTTTGCGCGCATTTTGCATCAGCGATTGATGCCCCTCATGCAGATAGCCCATCGTCGGAACCAGACCGATGGTCTTTCCTTCTTTTTTCTGTTTATCTACAAAAGTTTTCAATTCCTGAACCGTTTTGATTACTTGCATTTTCTTTTCCTCTCTATTTTCCGTAAATTTTTTGTAGCTCTTTTTGTTGTTCTTCGTCGATGTGAAAGCTCTCGCCATCGTTTGGAAAATCGCCGGACTCGACGGCGGCAATATAGTCTTTGGTCGAAGATAAAATCATTTCGCCCACATTGCCGAACACGCGCACAAAGGATGGGCGTTTGTCCATGTAGGTGCCGAATGCATCGTTGGAAACGAGCACCTGTCCATCGGTGACATTGCCGGCGCCGATGCCGATGGTTGCGCATTTTACTGTCTGAGTGATTTTCTCCGAAACTTGTTTGGGCACACATTCAATCACCAAGGCGAACACGCCCGCTTCGTCCAAGGCTTTCGCTTCGTCCAATAATTTTTTGGCATCCTGCGCATTCTTGCCCTGAATCAAATAGCCGCCCATCTGATTGACGGATTGCGGAGTCAGCCCGATATGACCGACAACCGGAATTTTGGCACGAACGAGCGCGCGCACGACATCCAGAATTTCTTCTCCGCCTTCTACCTTAACCGCTTGAGCATGGCCTTCCTGAATCAGTCGTCCTGCATTTTTGACCGCTTCGTTAATATCGCAATGATAGGACAGATACGGCATATCCGCGATGACAAAGGCTCTTTTGGCACCTCGCGTCACCGCTCTCGTGTGATGGATCATATCTTCCATCGTCACATAGATGGTATCCTCGTATCCGAGCACGACATTGCCTAGCGAATCGCCGACCAAAATCGAATCAATTCCCGCTTCGTCCAACAATTTTGCCGTGGAATAATCGTAGGCGGTCATCATTGTAATCTTCTTGTTGTTTTCCTTAAACTTTTGAAAACTTCTCGTTGTAATTTTTTTCAACATTTTTACTCCGTTCTTTTGAAAATGGGGTACAGTACCTTTATAAAAATTAAATTTTGTTTCGACAGCACGAGGAAAATGCGTTGTTTCCTCCAATTTTTAATACTTCCGACATTTGCATTGAATTTCTTAATATATAATAGAAGGAATTTTTTAAGTTTCGTATGAATTGTTCCGATGAACAACTTTTATTTTGACAAAATCATCGTTTACGAGCGTTTTTTCGAGCAGTCGCTTGGTCTCTTTTGCCAAAGAATTATACAGCGAAAGCAAAGAAGGATTGTTCTCCAATTCGCTTTGATGTTTTTGAATAACATTTTCATCGCCGCGCCGAATCGGTCCCGTCAATGCGCCAAAGCCCTGATGATGCAAATTGGCAACCGTCGAATCCAAAAGCGGCAACAACAAATCGGCGGCTTGCTCACTGCTCATGCCGATGCTCTGCAGGATTTCTTCCGACAATCCGTACAGGCTCACCAAATAATTTGACAGCATCACTGCTGCAATATGATAGCGACATTTGTGCTCGGTCGCAATGGAAATTCGTCGGTTGGCGAACTGTGCAAACAATTTTTCCGTCACCTGCTCGAAATGTTTTTTCCCTTCGATTGTAAAAACGGTCTTCGGTAGATTTTGAATCGCCAAAGAAGGCTCGGAAAAAGATTGTGCCGGATGCATGCTGAATGTGGTCGCTCCTTTTTGGTGAAGCGCATCCAATACCTCCGATGACAAAGAGCCCGATAAATGCGCAAAAGATTTTTCGCTCAAATCGATATCGCTCAAGGCAATCTCTTCGGCGACAAGCTGAATTTGGTCGTCGCTTGTGGAAATAAAAATCAGTTGCGAATCCTTGATGAGCTGCATCTTGTCCAAATAGGATTTTGCACCCAGCATCTGCGCCAATTTATCGGCATTAGAAAAAGTTTTTGAATAAATACCCGTGATATTGTGTCGGGTTTTGAAATAAAAAGAAAGAGCATGACAAACTTTGCCCGCTCCAATAAATCCTAAGTTCATGTTCACCGTCCCTGTTCTTTGCGAATCAAAGCAATGTTTCATTTTGTTATTATAAATTTTGCTTACAATGTGCAACTCCGAAGGATGTTGCCGAGCTCATTATATCAAATTCACCATATTTGTCAATACTTTTGTAAAAAGAATGACGGAAACATCAATGTCCGATCTAAATATTTTGCTTTTTTAAGAAACCTTTCCTTTACAAAAATTCAATACCCCTTCTTCTAATTTTTTAAAATCACTACACCTTTTTCTCAAAAGCATTGGGATTGAGAGTTCTTTTTTGATATATCTTAAAAGCTCTTTCTCGAATTTTAAATATATTTTTTTGACAAAAAATGAATTGTGTAACCAAAACATTTTTATTTGCATCTGTCATTATATCAAAATCCATAAGTAGGCTTTCTTTTATTGGTATCATATTATTAAGAGAAATTATCCCATATTTTCCATCTTTAATTTTTATAATATGCGGATTTGGATTTAAGGTTTTGATGTTGTGGACGAGGATGCTCAAGAGGGGGGCAAAATAATTGATGTCATCTACTTCCAAAACAATACCTAGATAAGGGCGACTCTTATTATATTTTTCTGTTTCTCCTATATGATATTGGACTCTGTTGTCATATTATCTGTTTATCTGTCAAAGAGTGCAAATCATCTTCATAAATTTCCCGTAAAAAAATCCCTTCGGCAAAGCCAAAGGGATTGCAGCATTTCGCTGTTTTTTTAGTTGTTTTTTTAGAAATTGGTTCTTTCCGCCATCGCTTTGTAAGTTTCGTAGCGATGTTTTGCATTTTCTTCCGCAATTGCAAACAATTCTTCTGCAACCTCAGGGAATGTACTCTTGAGTGATGAGTAACGAACTTGTTTATCCAAGAACTCTCTGAATCTTGCAGTCGGCTCTTTGGAATCAAGAATGAACGGATTCTTTCCTTCTTTCTTGAGCTCCGGATTGAAACGATATAGATGCCAGTATCCTGCTTCAACCGCTTGCTTGGTGTTCGCCTGCGTTCTTCCCATTCCTTCTTTCAATCCATGGTTGATACATGGAGCGTATGCGATAATCAAGGATGGTCCGTCATATTTTTCAGCTTCAATCAACGCTTTTGTCAATTGATTTTTGTCTGCGCCCATTCCGACTTGTGCAACATATACATATCCGTAGGTTGTTGCAATCAAACCAAGGTCTTTTTTCTTTACACGCTTACCGGATGCGGCAAATTTTGCAACCGCTCCGACCGGTGTCGCTTTGGAAGACTGTCCGCCGGTATTGGAATATACTTCGGTGTCAAATACAAGTACATTGACATTTTCGCCGGATGCCAATACATGATCCAATCCGCCGTATCCGATGTCGTAAGCCCAACCGTCTCCACCGAAAATCCAAATGGATTTTTTGATGAGGTAGTCTTTGTTATCCAAAATTTGTGCTGCAAGCTCTTTGCCTTCGCCCTGTACTTCCGGAAGAAGTTTGAGCAGCTTCATGGTTGCCGCTTTGCTTGCTTTATCATCATGCATTCCGTCAATCCACTCTTGAAGAGCTGTCTTGAGTTCATCCGAAACGGATTTCTTCATCAACTCTTCCGCATGACCTTTGATGGTTGATTGGATTGCTTTTACCGCAATCGCCATTCCGTATCCGTACTCCGCATTGTCCTCGAACAATGAGTTTGCCCATGCAGGACCTTTGCCTTGTGCATTCTTGGTATATGGTGTAGATGGCGCGGAGCCTCCCCAAATCGAAGAACATCCTGTTGCGTTGGCAATAATCATTCGGTCTCCGAACATTTGAGTTACCAGTTTTGCATAAGGTGTTTCACCGCAACCCGCACAAGCTCCGGAGAACTCAAGCAACGGTTGTTTGAACTGGCTTCCTTTGATTGTTGTGTCTGCCATCAAATCTTCTTTGTAGCCGACTTCAGCATGCAATTTGTCATAGATTTCCTGCTCGTCCAACTGTGTATCGAGCGGTACCATTTGAAGTGCTTTTGCACCTTTTTTGCCCGGACAGATATCCGCACAGTTTCCACAGCCCGCACAATCCAGTGGAGAAACTTGAATTCGATATTGCAAATGCTGAATCTCTTTACCCATCGCCGGCAAAGTAGCAATATCGCCCATTTTTTCCTTGTCGTTTTCATCTAGAAGGAATGGACGAATCGATGCATGTGGACATACGAAGGAGCATTGGTTACATTGAATACAGTTTTCCGGATTCCAAGTCGGAACATGGAACGCGATTCCTCGTTTTTCATAAGCTGCCGTTCCATGAGGGAATGAACCGTCTTCTCTGCCGACAAAACTTGAAACCGGAAGCTTGTCTCCTTGTTGCGCATTCATCGGGCGTAGAATATCCTTGATGAACTCAGGCGCATTGTCGGAAGCTGCCTTTTGCTCGTCGGTTGCATTTGCCCAAGAAGCAGGAACTTCAACTTTTACCAAATCCGTAATACCTCGGTCAACTGCCGCGTTGTTGAGGTCAACGATTTTTTGTCCTTTTTTACCGTAAGACTTCACGATGGATTCTTTCAAGTATTTCACAGCGTCTTCCACCGGAATAACTTCCGTCAATTTGAAGAATGCACTTTGCATAATCATATTGATTCGTCCGCCAAGACCGATTTCAGTCGCGATGCTGGATGCGTCGATTGTGTAGAATTGAATGTTCTTCTCTGCAATATATTTTTTCATTTTTGCCGGAAGATGGCTGTCGAGTTCGTCTTTGGACCATTTGCAGTTTAGAATAAATGTTCCGCCCTCTTTCAAACCTTCCAACAAATCGTATTGATTTACATAAGCTTGGTTGTGACATGCGATAAAGTCCGCTTCGTCGATTAGATATGTCGAACGAATCGGTGTATTTCCGAAACGAAGATGCGAAATAGTTACCCCGCCTGACTTTTTCGAGTCGTAAGAGAAGTATCCCTGCGCATACATATCGGTATGGTCTCCGATGATTTTAATCGCGGATTTGTTCGCTCCAACCGTACCGTCCGAGCCAAGCCCCCAGAACTTACATCTTGTTGTTCCCGGCGCTTTGATGTTGATTCTTTCATCGATTGGCAATGAAAGTTCGGTCACATCGTCAACGATGGAAATCGTAAAGTTATTTTTCGGATTCTCGGACATGATGTTTTTGAATACCGCCAACAAATCGGATGGCGTTGTATCTTTTGAGCCAAGTCCGTATCGACCGCCCACTACAACCGGTGCATCTTTTTTGTCATAGAACAAACTTCTTACATCCAAGTAAAGCGGCTCACCAACGGAACCCGGTTCTTTTACTCTGTCTAAAACGGAAATTGCTTTAACGGTTTTTGGAAGAACATCCATGAAATATTTTTGCGCAAATGGACGATACAGATGAACTTTAATAACCCCTGTCTTATGTCCTTTTTCGTTCAAATAATCGATTGTCTCTTCCAAAGCTTCCGTTACGGAGCCCATCGCTACAACTACATATTCCGCATCCGGTGCGCCATAGTAGTTGAACAATTTGTATTCTCTACCGGTCAACTTGGTAATTTCATTCATATATCCCTGAACTACATCCGGAACATTTAAGTAGAACGGATTGGATGCTTCTCTTGCTTGGAAGAAAATATCCGGATTTTGTGCAGTTCCTTTTGTGTATGGATGCTCCGGATTCAACGATCTTGAGCGGAACTCTTTAATCGCTTCTTTGTCTACCAATCTTTCAAAGTCTTTAAAATCGATTTGCTCAATTTTTTGGATTTCGTGAGAAGTTCTGAATCCGTCAAAGAAGTGAACGAACGGAACTCTGGATTTGATTGCGGAAAGATGCGCAACTCCACCAAGGTCCATAACCTCTTGAACGGAACCGGATGCCAACAATGCAAATCCTGTTTGTCTCGCCGCCATTACATCCGAATGGTCGCCGAAGATAGATAGTGCATGACCGGCAACTGCACGAGCTGAAACATGGAATACTCCCGGCATCAACTCTCCTGCGATTTTGTACATATTCGGAATCATCAAAAGCAATCCTTGAGATGCAGTATAAGTTGAAGTCAACGCTCCTGCAGAAAGAGAACCGTGCACCGCTCCCGCAGCACCGGCTTCAGATTGCATTTCCGTTACCTTCACCTCTTGTCCGAAAATGTTTTTCATTCCATTGGCAGACCACTCGTCAACGAGCTCCGCCATTGTGGAAGAAGGTGTGATTGGATAGATTGCGGCTACTTCCGTAAATGCATACGATGTATAAGCAGCAGCGGTATTTCCATCCATTGTTTTCATAACCTTAGACATAAAAACCTCCTATTATTATTGAACATTTATTAATTCTACAGAATCTCCATTCTTAAGTCCGGCAGCATTTCCTTCTTCAATGTCGATATGCATTTCCAAAAAATAAGATGGTGACACTCTAATCAATACATTTTTAAAAATAACCCCTCGCTCGCCCTGTGTTTCCACACGCACAAGATCCTTGTCCTTCACGCCGAATTTTTCCGCATCTTCCGGTGTCATATGAATATGTCTTGCTGCGATGATAACACCTTCCGAGATTTCAACTTCGCCTTTCGGGCCGATAATTTTGCAACCCGGAGAGCCTGCTAAATCTCCTGAATCACGAATCGGGGCAACTACTCCGAGAGTTCTCGCATCCGCTGCGGATACCTCCAATTGAGTCTGATTGCGAACCGGTCCGAGGATACGAACCTTTTGTAGAGTTCCTTTCGGTCCTACGATGTCAACGACTTCTTCAGCCGCATATTGTCCCGGCTGTGACAAGGGCTTTAATTCGGTCAACTTATAATCTTTGCCGAACAACAGTTCCAATTCTTTTTCCGATAAATGAATATGTCTGTTTGACAAACCGACATTTACTTGCATTTGTTTCTCCTTTATAAAATAGATTTCACTTTATATTATACAACGGAATTTAAATAATATCAATTTTTTTTGCCGAAATTATAGTAAATCTGTGGATTAAAACTCCAAATTGTAAAAAAACCTCAACTTACAAAACGGACAAAGTTTTTTCTCCATCCGATTGCTTTTTTTATATTGTATCGCGATTTCTATTCAAAAATTTACCAGCGATAAATTGTGTAGCTTCCTATTATATAGCTTGTAAAATCTTTTCGTTTCGCTTTATACTAAAATCTACTAAACCTTAGATGAAACTATAATTGTTCCGTTCCAATGGAACGGCAAAGCGGTGGGGTTCTAGACCTACCAAAGATTTTCAAGCAAAGCGATGAAAATATTTGGTAGGTCACATGTATGGGTTGACGAGATATACAACGAGCGCAGGGAGATTGTGTATCCGTAACCTACCGCCACCGTTCCCTACAATATGGAGAGCAAAGAACAGTTATTCAAAATACATATTGTTGACAACTATTCTTTCTAATTAGGGTAAGTTGTAAA
>JBGZSM010000033.1:0-2677 GCA_041853585.1 Filifactoraceae bacterium | reverse complement strand
GAAATGGTTTTGATATTATAAAAATCAATCGGACAATAGCTTTGCAAATTTCATTTTCTATATGAAGTTGACGAGAAATGCCGAAGACTTTACATGATTTTATCTGATTTGGGTTTCAGCAACTCAAAATCATCGCAGCGGAGGTTCTATGTACCGAAAATTACTCAAGAATGATATAACAAATAATATTTTTCAAAGTTTGAATATCGCCTTTTTCATTATGTTGTCGGTTGCGTTTTTGTCAGCCGCCGGTCAGCTGACGGTGCAGCTGACGACTTCGATCGAGCATTTGTTTCAGACTGCAAAAACTCCCCATCTGCTTCAAATGCACACGGGAGAAATCGATTTGGTTCGCATGCGTGAATTTGTCAGTTCACATCCTGAAATCGAAACCTTTCAGGTACTTGATTTTCTCAATATCGACAATGCGCTCCTTTCGTTTAATGACAATTCGCTCAAGGACTCGGTTTATGACAACGGATTTTCCGTTCAAAGTCCCGAATTTGATTATCTGCTTGACCTCAAGGATGAAATAATTCAAACCAAAGCCGGCGAAGTCTATGTTCCGATTTTTTATTCGACCGCCGGACTTGCCAAAGAGGGCGACATCCTTCATATCGGCAATTATTCTTTGCGCGTTGCGGGATTTGTTCGCGATTCGCAGATGAATTCTTCACTCTCGGTTTCGCGTCGCTTCATTATTCATCCGAGCGATTATGACAAAATAAAGGAGTATGGCACGACGGAATATTTAATCGAGTTTCGTTTGAAAGACCTTCAACATCTGTCAAAAATTGAAAATGCATACAGCAACGCCGGTTTGGAATCGGACGGTCCGCCTTTTTTGACCTATCCCCTCTTTCGAATCGTCAATGCTTTCTCAGACGGAATCAGCATTGTCGCGCTGCTGCTTATCAGTATGCTCATCATCAGCATATCGCTGCTTTGTATTCGGCTTACGCTTTTGGCAAAATTGGAAGAGGATTACAGAGAGCTTGCCGTTCTCAAGGCGCTCGGAATTCCGCTTGCCGATATCAAAAAAATATTTTTGTGTAAGTATCTTTTTATCGCGGCTGTCGCAAGCTTCGTCGGCTTCCTTCTGTCATTTGTTATCAAGCAGCCTTTGCTCAACAATATGAAGATGTTTTTTGGCGAAACAAAAGCGAGCATCGGAATTTATGTAGTCGGTGCATCGCTGAGTTTACTTGTCTTTTTGATTATCTGTCTAAGCATGAATCGACTTGCAAAAAAGCTTAAAGACCTGCAGCTGAATCCCGCTTTCGACAATCAAAAGGAGGGCAAGCACCTATCGCTGTCGGCTTTACCGCAATCTTTGCTTCCGGCAATCAGCGATTTGCTCGCGCGAAAGAAGATTTATTCAACCATGATTGTCGTATTGATTCTGTCGATATTCGTTTTGACAATTCCGATGTCCATCTATTCAACGATTTCAAATCGGGATTTTGTCAATTATCTCGGATTGGGCAGCTATGATATACGAATCGACCTTGCTCAAATCGCCGGTAAAGAAAAAGATATCGACGGATTGATCTCTCAGTTGGAAAAAGATGATGCCATCGCAAAATTCGACATCGTCACCGCCAAGATGGTGGATTATCAAAACGAATCGGGCGAAACATACAAACTCTGGGTCGATTTCGGCAATCAGGAGAACTTTCCGATAAAATATATCGACGGAAAAGCTCCGGCTTCAGACGATGAAATTTCCATTTCCAAACTGAAGGCAAATGAATTGTCCAAAAAAGTCGGCGACAAACTGATTTTAAACATCGACGGTAAAGAAAAGATAATGAATATATCGGGTATTTTTTCCGATATTACCAACGGCGGCAAAACCGCAAAGGCAATATTTGATGCCGACAGTCCGGATACGATTTGGATGATTGTGCGAATCGATTTAAAGGAGAATATCGCTGCAAAAGATTTTATCGGGCAATATCAATCCCAATATGCTTTTGCAAAATTCTCCGATGCACAAACCTATTTGGAACAGATTTTCGGAAATACGATTTCGATGGTCAAGCGGATAACCTCAGTGGCATTTTTCGCTTCCATTCTATTGATTTTCTTAATCGCCTTTTTGTTTGTTAAAATGCTTTACTTGAAAGATTTGGGGCAAAACGCGCTGCTCAAGGCAATCGGATTTACAAATCGGGAAATTCGAAATCAATACTTTTTGAAATCCGCCATCATTTTGGCAGTCGGACTGCTTATCGGAAATCTGCTGTCCGTTACCTTGGGCGATTCGATGGGCTCGGGAATTTTATCCCTCATCGGAATTGCCGGCGTTCGATTCGTTCGAAATCCGTTGTTCATTTACTTTATCGTTCCGCTTGCTATGCTTTTTTCCACAATGCTTGCAACCCATTTGGGCATCAGCGGATTACAACATATTGATATCGCCCAATGGCTGAAGGAGGATTTATAATGATTCTAACCGGAAAATCAATTCAAAAGACTTATCAAAACGATACGGTGCAAACTCCCGTACTCAAAGGTGTGGACATCGAGCTGCAATCCGGAGAATTTGTCGTGATTATGGGAAAATCCGGCTCCGGAAAATCCACCTTGCTCAATATTTTATCCAGCTTGGATAAGGTTGATGACGGAGAGGTTCATTTTGAAGGGAAAAATATCTCCGATCTAAAGGATGAAG
>JBGZSM010000032.1:0-52061 GCA_041853585.1 Filifactoraceae bacterium | reverse complement strand
TTCGTGGAAGTGACGAATACAAGGATGCAGCGCAGGACGCTCAAAAAGCATACGATGATGCGATAGAAGCAGGACAGAAAGTGCTTGAAGATACTACGGCAACGCAAGGCCAAGTCGACCAAGCTGCAGCGGCTATCAAAAAAGCGAAGGATGATCTGAAAGCGAATGTACCGACACCACCGGTAGTGGACAAAACGGAATTGAAAGCATTGGTGGATGAACAAGATGCTGTTCACAATAGCGATGACTACAAAAAAGCAACAAAGGATGCTCAAAAAGCATACGATGATGCGATTGAAAAAGCAAAAGAGCTACTAAAGAATCCGCAAGCGACAAACGAGCAAGTTGAAGCGGCAGAAAAATTGATAAAAGATTCAAAAACAGCGCTTAAAAACTCTCCGGCTCCACAACCACCATCACCACCAAGCGGCGGTGGAGGCTCCGGTGGATCAGGCGGCTCCGGTGGTTCCGGAGGATTTAGCGGTGGTTCTTCCTCGGGAGTGGGCTCATCAGGTTCATCCGGAAGTACAACGACTATCACCGACAACCCGACACCGCTGGCACAATTCCAGCCGATTGCAACACTAACCATCGGATCCAAAGAATACAAAGTCTTTGAAAATGGAAAAGAAGTGAGCAAGATGATGGATGTGGCACCGATGATTCATAAAGGAAGAACGATGTTGCCGGCAAGAATAATTGCGGAGCTTCTAGGTATTGAAGTAAAATATGACGATACAACAAAGACAGCTAAATTTGTTTTTGTAAAAGAAGAAGACGGCAAGAAAAAGGAAAACATCGTCGAATTGACATTGGGCAAAAAGATGATGAAGGTAAATGGAAAAGAGCAGGCGTTGAGCGGAGAAATTATCAATGTAGGCGGAAGAGTTTTACTGCCGATGACGGATATTCAAAAAGCACTCAAGGAGCTCGGATTACAAATTGATGTTAAATGGGACAATGAAACGAAAACGGTAACATTGGAACAAATGAAATAGCAAACATTTAAGGATGCTGACAAAAACGGAACTCTTCGATAAAGAAGGGTTCCGTTTTTTATCAACCTAAATAAAATCAAAACTATTTCTTCTATTATGTAGCTCTTATACCATAATACTAATCTCTATTAGAAAGACTAGTTGTCAACAATTTGTATTTTGAATAACCGTTCTATGCTTCTCGCTTTGTAGGGAACGGTGTCAGTAGGTTAAGGACATATACTCTCCCGTTGGTCGTTGTATATCTCGTCAACCCATGCATGGAACCTACTTGAAACTTTATGAATATGGAGACTTGGATTATCACCTTGTAGGGAACGGTGACCCCACCGTTCCGCCGTTCCATCGGAACGGAACAATTATTATTTCATCTATGGTTTATTAAGTTTTAGTATAAAAAAAATCATCCAAAAGATTTTCCGTAAGATTTCTTGGAATTTCTTCTCGATGATTTATTAAAACTACATAAAAGATAGAATTACCGGAATCGTGATGAGTGAAATTAAGTTGCACAAAGTGACGATTTCGGATGCAAAGGTGGCATCGGCACCAAATTTTTGGGCGATGATATTGGTGTATCCGGCAGAAGGCATTGAAATCAAAATGATTGGAATACTATAAAGAACGCCGGAAATCCCGATTGATTTGAAAACTGCAAGAAATGTCACGGGATAGACAACCAATCGAACAAAAGAGACGATATAGAGCTCTTTTTGAAACAATACCTTTTTCAAATCCGCTTTGGAAAGCGACATGCCGACAATCAACATCGCAACGGGCGTCATTGCATTGCCGAGTAAATGGATGGTGGACATAAAAGGATCGGGAATCGTAAATGGTAAAAAGTAAGTGATTAGACCGATTCCGATGGCGATAATCGGCGGCATGGTACTCAATCTTTTTATTACGCTCATATCCGAAGAAGTACCTACACTTTTCGTGATGATGGTAACCATTATGCTCCATGAAATGATTTCAAAAGAAATATTCGCCATCACTGCGTAAAAAATATATTCACTTCCAATCAACGACTCTATCAGAGGATAACCCATAAAGCCGACATTGGGGAGAACCATCCCCAAAACGAGAATTGCCTGCTTGCTCTTGTCCTTCGTCACAAACTTTGCGATGAAAACGGAGGCGATGGTCGTCAGCAAATAGGTGATTCCCATCAAAATAAAAATCAATACGCCATCAAAAAACACCTCTCGCTCAAATGGAACTTGGAAAGCACGAATCAACGCACATGGCAAAAAAGCGTACAACAGTACATTTGTCAGTTCTTTTTGTCCCTTTTCCGTGACGAGACCGCTGCGAGCCAATGTATAGCCGACAAATATCAATAAAAATATTACAAATACTTTTGAAAAAATCAAGAAAAATCCCATAGCTATTTCCTTTACAATAATGATATAATAATCTAATGACAATACATTATATCACGAAAAGCAATATGCCAAAATGCTTTAGTAAGTAAAAATATTATTTTGGTGTAAAAAGTAATTTGGAGATATCAAATCAAAAATGAAATTCGAGAACAAAATTTTGAAATCAGGAATAAAATACCGAATTTCGGATAGCGAATTTCAAAATTCAAAACTAACCGACTTATTCTAATTGATAAGTCATAGAAGAAATTATAAGGAGCAAAAATGAAAAGATTGATGTTTGCGGCAACAACGAGCGGAACCGGGAAGACGACAATTTGCTGCGGAATACAACGAGCTTTCAGAAATCGAAAAATGAAAGTGCAGCCTTTCAAAGTGGGACCCGACTACATTGATACGGAATATCATTTTGTGGCGAGCGGAGAGAAGTCGAGAAATTTGGACGAATTTATGCTCCCGAAAGAAGAAATCCAATATCTGTTTGCAAAATCCGCCGAAAAAGCGGATATCAATATTATCGAAGGCGTGATGGGACTCTATGACGGCTTAGGGGCAAGCTCCGATTTTTGCAGCTCGGCGAGCATGGCGAAGATTTTGGACTGTCCGGTCATTTTGATTATCGACGGGAAAGCGATGGCGGCTTCGGCAGCGGCTTTGGTGCTCGGATACAAAAATCTTGACCCCGATGTAAAAATTGCCGGCGTGATTGCCAACAATGTCAGCACGAGCAGTCATTTCAACATTATTAAAAATGCGGTTGAAAAATATACGGGCATTCCGGTCTTGGCTCATATTCCGAAGGATGAAAACTTTTCACTTTCCTCGCGCCATTTGGGATTGACTCCGAGCATGGAGACGGAAGGTTTGGACGAGAAACTCGACTATATCGCGGGCATAATTGAAAAACAGATTGATTTGGATAATCTGTTCGAGATCGCGAATGCTTCCGCGGTGATTTATGATGATAAAAGACGCGAGTCCATTCGAAATATCGCAAATGTTCGATTGGGAATCGCTTACGATAAGGCATTCAATTTCTACTATCAGGATGCGCTGGAGCTGCTTGAAGAAATGGGCATCGAGCTCGTTCGATTTTCGCCGATCAGCGACAAAAAGCTGCCGGAAAATCTGGACGGTCTGTTTTTAGGCGGCGGTTTTCCGGAGGTTTTCGCAAAAGAGCTGGCGGAGAATATCGACATTCTTCAAGAAATTCGCCAACGCTCAGAGCAGGGCATGCCGATTTATGCGGAATGCGGCGGCTTGATGTATCTTGGAGAGAGCTTGCAAAATTTGGATGGCGACTTTTTGAAAATGACCGGAATTTTGGACGGGCAAAGCGTTATGTCAAAAAGGCTTCAGCGTTTCGGATATTGCGAAGGAATTGCAAAAACCGACAATGTGATTGCCGATGCGGGCGAGACGATTCGCGGGCATGAATTTCATTACTCGGATTTTTTGACCGAAGAAGATGCCGTCTATGATATGCAAAAACAGATGACGGACGGCAGCGTCAAAAAATGGCTCGGCGGATATCAATCGGGCAACACGATGGGCACTTATCTGCACACTCATTTTGCCGGAAACTACGAAGCGGCACTTCGTTTTGTCGAGCGAATGAAAGAATACCAAAAAAAGAAATAGTCTTAGCGGCTTCGTTACAACAAGAGCCGAAAAAGATTTTCAGAAACCAAGAAGGAAGGGCAATGAAATTATACATTACAAGACATGGCGAAACCGAGTACAATCAAAAGCATATTTTACAAGGCAACAGCGATTCGCCGTTGACTCAAAAAGGATTGGACGGAGCAAAAAAGCTCGCGGATTTTTTGGAGTCGATTCCTTTTGAAAAAATCATTTCCAGCAATCTCGGACGAGCGGTAAAAACTGCGGAAATCATTGCGGAAAAAAGAAGGCAACAGGTGATACAAAATCCCGTCGTTGCGGAAATAGGATTTGCCGACTGGCAGGGCAAGACGCGTGAAGAAATCTGCATCGATGAGCAGAGCGAAAGAAACTACCGATACTATTTCGAGCGTCCGGATTTATATCGGCCGATAAAAAATGCGGAAAGCTTCGACAGCTTGTTTTCGAGAGCAAAGGCATTTTTAAGCGAGATGAAGGAGCTTTCGACACAGATTCCGGATGGCAATGTCTTGCTCGTAACGCATGGTGCATATATCAAAGCGCTTTTGGCGGTTGCAAGCGATTTGCCGCTGAGGGATTTTTGGTCGGGACCGTTCATCAGCAATCTGTCGATTACAATTTTTGAAATCGATAAGGACAATGTCATTGTTCGAAACAATGTGGATGTGAGTCATTTACAAATAGAAAATCAGAGCATGGAGATGTCCGGTTATTTGAGATAAAAGTCGCTGTCGTTTTTGGAGATAAGAGGAGCTATGACAAATTTTTTAATTCGTAATTTTATAAAAGACCACGAGAATATCAAGGATAAAAAAATCGTGCGCAAATATGGATATCTTTGCGGCCTTGTCGGAATTGCAACCAACACCTTGCTTTCCGTCATAAAAATTATTATGGGGATATCCATCAACTCGATTGCGGTCACCGCCGATGCGGTCAACAATCTTTCCGATATCGGAACCTCTGTCGTGACTCTCATCGGATTTTATTATGCGGGCAAACCGGCGGATGAAGAACATCCTTTCGGTCATGGGCGTGCGGAATATTTGTCGGCTTTATTTTTGTCGCTGATGGTCATCATGGTCGGGATTCAATTTATAAAGACCTCGTGGCAACGAATCGTCAATCCCGAGCCGATTGCTTTCAGCGCGATTTCGGTAATTTTGCTTATCATCTCCGTTGCGCTTAAAATTTGGCAGTCGAGATTTTATAAAAAAGTTGGCGAAATCATTCGCTCCAAAACTTTAACGGCTGCTTCTTTGGACTCGATGAGCGATGTGGCAACGACATCCATCGTCGTGCTGTCGCTGATACTGCCACGATTTATGAAATTCCAAATCGACGGATACATCGGATTGATCGTTTCCGTGTTGATTATCTACAATGGTTGGAATATCGTCAAGGATGTTATCGACCCGATTTTGGGAACGATGCCCGATGAGGAACAATGTCGCGAAATTACCGACAAATTATTGGAATGTGAAGGCGTAAAGGGCTATCACGATTTGATTGTCCACAATTACGGTGCGGGTACGATTTTGGCGACCGTTCATGCCGAAGTGTCGGACAAATTGGGACTCATCGAGGCGCATGAGATTATCGATTGCGCCGAAAAAAGAGTGTCGCGCGATTTAGGCATCAACATTTTGATTCATTTGGATCCTATTAATTTTGACGACCCCGCCATCATAAAATTATTTGACGAAACCAAAAATTTCGCCCGCAGCATCGACAAGGAAATTGATATCCACGACTTTCGATTTGTTCAAAAAATTGAAAGCGAAGTGATTTTCGACATGGTGGTTCCGATTCGCTTCTCGCAGCCGATGATAGATGATGCCAAGAAAAAAATGATTGAGTTTTTGCATCGGGAATATGAAATCGGAAAAGTCTATATCGAAATTGAGCGTGGCAATATCATCGTATAAAAATTCAGATACAGCCTTTTGAAAAACGAAAAAGTTTGTTATAATAAGAAAAAATTCAATGTAAAGGATGAAAACGATGGAAAACAGAGAAAAAACATTAAAATTTTTGGACTCGCTGGGAATTTCCTACAAGATGGTGGAACATCCCGTATGCCATACGATTGAAGATATGGAAGAAGCAGGCATTACCGCGCATGGAAATGTGTATAAAAACTTTTTTGTACGCGATGCGAAAGGGAAAAGACATTTTGTCATCACGGTTCCGAAAGATAAATCGGTGGATGTGCAGGCGATTGCAAAACAAATCGGCAGCACGCGATTGAGCTTCGGCTCCGAAGACCGATTGATGAAACATCTTCAAATTCTTCCGGGACAGGTCGGGCCGCTGGCTGCCATCAACAATCCAGACAATACGGTTGAATTTATTTTTGACAAAGATATCAAGAATGAGAAGAATTTGGGGATTCATCCCAATGACAATACCGCAACTTTGTTTTTGAGCTTTGACGATGTGCTCAAAGTGCTCAAGAAAACCGGCCACGATTTTGATATTCAATATGTCAGCATCTAATGGTAGCATATTCGCATATTCCAATATTAAAGTAGTAACATCCCTCGTCCTTTGTGATGAGGTTTTTTTTCAACTATTTTTATTGTAGGCTTAAGCCTGTTTTGCGATTGCGAAGCTTTCGCAAAACAAATAAACCACTTGCTCTGCAAGTGGAGAGAAGTAGCTTTAGCGTTAAGAAAAAACCTCCGATGTGTTAATATAGTATTGATTCGCCAACCGTACTACAAACACAAAGGAGCAGTATTTTAAAATATCTTTACCGAAAGCAAAAATTTAACCAAAATGAATTTTATCAGCTCATTTTGTAAGCCTTCCAAAAGAAATCGGATAAAAAAGCTATCTGATTTTTTTAGGAAGTCTTATCCATCGCCACATCAAATTATCGGAAAAACAAAATGAGGATAATATCAAGAAATCACAACAGTATATCTGAAACGACCTTTTAACTAAATCTTTCCGCCTTGTATAAAATTTTTTTTATTTTTTATTGACGGATATTACGAATTGTGATATATTACATATAAAGATATATCAGAATTCGTAATAGAAAGGAGAAGTCATGGGTAGAACAGCAAACAGCGGAGCTCTTACGGAATCTGTCTTTTACATTCTGCTACTACTTCATAAACCGACTCACGGTTATGCTTTGATGAAAGATATTACAGAAATGACTGGCGGGCGAGTAAATCTCGGAGCCGGTTCTCTCTACGGAGCATTTGACACTTTGCAAAAAAAAGGCTGGATTAAGGCAATAGACGAGCATCCGCAGGATAGAAGGATTGAATATCTCATCACAAGCACAGGAAAACAGTTCTTTGAAAAAGAGCTTGTCCGTTTGGAAGAAATGTTGCAAAATGCAAAAAAAGTGAAGGAGGATACTAATGAAAACAACTATTAAAAAAACTTTTTTGGACATCTATCAGGAAGAACAATGGCTGAATGAGCAAGGCGAAAAAGGACTAATGCTTATAGGTTATCACAATGGAGAATATGAGTTTGAGAATGTTTCCCCGGTGAAGTATCAGTATAAGATTGATATACCTGATTTTACAGGCAGTAAGAGAAAGCAATACCTTGATTTTTTAGAACAAACCGGTATTTCTGTAGTGACACAATATGGTGGAAGGGTATATCTTAGGAAAAATGCAGCCGACGGTCCGTTGGATTTATACACTGAAAAGAAGGAGGTCACAAAGCAAATGAATAAAAAATATTCCCATTTCTTCGGCATCGCTATATCCCAGTTCATATTGGGGCTCTTTATGTTGATTCAAACCCTGTACCATGTGAAAGAAAAAGGTGTTCCGTTTTGGATCACGATTGTTATCGATGCAGGCTTAATCATTTCCGGAATCATCTTCTTCATTTTGGGTCTCCAAAAGCATAGAAAATATTCTCTGCCAAAAGGAGAAGAAGATATTTGGGAATAGATTGCGATTTACTTAGTTTTTCAAAAAATATATCTCTATTATAAAGAACGGAGTAAGTTTATCTCATAATCGTGGTAAAAAGCAGTTGGTCTGAAAAGATTTGCTGCTTTTTTGTTGCTCTGAATGAGTAGGTATTTTAAATAAAGCAAGTTATTCCTTATGGTGATATATCATCTTAGCATAAAGATTATCTCAAGAGATAAAGGCAAAAGCACCTATGAGGTTGTTATTTCAATGAAAATGCAACTGAAACAATGCAGAGTAGGTTGACAAGAATAATGCTGAGGGGGTTTTGGAGAAATTCGGATGAAAAAAGATGATTTTGATTAAAAAGTCTTTGACAGGAGGCAACAGGTATTGCATATTCGCACATTCTAATATATAATAGTAGAAAATTTATATGTAATGTTGAAGAAGAGGTCGGCAGCGTACACCTAAAGAGAGAGAAATTCATGGCTGGAAAATTTCTTGGAATAAACTGTCGATGTAGCTTTGGAGTTTTGTTGTGAAACGAAGTAGCAACAACGCATTTCTGCGTTAAAGAAAAAAGAGCCGACTATGTCGGAATTAAGGTGGTACCGCGAATCCCTCGTCCTTTGTGATGGGGGATTTTTTAATTTTGGGAATGAACAAGGAGGATTTATGTCAAAATTGTCAACTACATACGACCCGAAAGAATTTGAAAGTCGTATTTATAAAATGTGGGAAGAAGGCGGGTTCTTTGAAGCGAAACCGGATGCGTCCAAAGAGCCTTACAGCATCATGCTGCCTCCGCCCAATATAACCGGTCAATTGCACATGGGACATGCGCTGGACCATACTTTGCAGGATATTTTGATACGACACAAGAGAATGCAGGGTTACAATGTACTTTGGCAACCGGGAACGGACCATGCATCAATTGCAACGGAAGTAAAAGTTGTGGAGCGCATCAAAGAGCAGGAAGGTCTCGGCAAATTGGAAATCGGTCGTGAAGAATTTCTAAAACGCGCTTGGGCATGGCGTGAAGAATTCGGCAGACGCATCGTGGAGCAGATGAAAAAATTGGGAGACTCTTGCGATTGGTCGAAGGAGCGCTTTACGATGGACGAAGGATTGAGCAAAGCCGTTACGGAATTTTTCGTCAGCCTGTATGAGCAGGGCTATATCTATCGCGGCAATCGAATCATCAACTGGTGTCCGGATTGTACGACTTCACTTTCCGATGCCGAAGTGGAGCATGAAGAAACGCAAGGTAAGTTTTACCATTTCTACTATATTATTAAAGAGACGGGCGAAAAATTGGAGGTGGCGACCACCAGACCGGAAACCATTTTGGGCGATACGGCGGTTGCCGTCAACCCGAGCGACGAGCGATACAAAAAATACATTGGCATGACGGTGACCGTTCCTTATGTGAATCGTGAAAT
Organism: Filifactoraceae bacterium; assembly: GCA_041853585.1. Lineage (GTDB taxonomy): Bacteria > Bacillota > Clostridia > Peptostreptococcales > Filifactoraceae > JAUNKE01. The sequence continues at coordinate 42,693 of JBGZSM010000032.1, read as the reverse complement.
TCCGATTATCGAGGACGATTATGTCGATAAGGAATTCGGAACGGGCGTTGTAAAAATCACGCCGGCGCATGACCCGAACGATTTTGAAGTTGGTCAACGCCATGCGCTCCCTCGTGTAAAAATCATGGACGACAAAGCCGTCATGAATGAAAATGCCGGCAAGTATAAAGGAATGAGCCGATTTGAAGCGAGAAAAGCCATCGTGGAAGATTTGGAAAAAGACGGATTGCTCGCAAAAGTAAAGGATCATGTTCACAATGTCGGTCATTGTTATCGATGCGATACCGTCATCGAGCCGATGCTTTCGAAACAATGGTTTGTCAAAATGGAAGATTTGGCGAAACCGGCGATAGAGGCTTTGGAGAACAAAGAGCTGGAGCTTGTGCCGAATCGTTTTGACAAAATCTACTACCATTGGCTCGAAAATATTCGCGATTGGAATATTTCCCGTCAGCTTTGGTGGGGACATCGGATTCCGGCATATTATTGTCAGGATTGCGATGAGATTGTAGTCTCCCGAACCTTCCCGACGCGATGCCCGAAATGTCAGTCGAGCCGATTCGTACAAGATGAAGATGTACTCGACACTTGGTTTTCGTCAGCGCTTTGGCCGTTCAGTACATTGGGATGGCCGAACAGCACCGCGATGCTTCGATACTATTATCCGACATCCGTGCTCGTGACCGGACCGGACATCATTTTCTTCTGGGTTATTCGAATGGTGTTCTCCGCGATGTTCTGCATGAACGAAGTACCGTTCAGACATGTTTTGCTTCACGGATTGGTGCGCGATGCCGACGGAAAGAAAATGAGTAAATCGCTCGGCAACGGAATTGACCCGCTCGAAATCATCGAGCAATACGGCGCGGACGCTTTGCGTTTTACCTTGGCGACCGGAAATACGCCGGGACATGATATGCGTTTCCACATGGAGCGTGTCGAAGCGTCGAGAAATTTTGCCAACAAGATTTGGAATGCGTCGCGATTTATTTTGATGAATATGGAAAAAGTCGATTTGAGTGTAGATCGTGAAGAACTGCAATCTTATCAGGAACTCAGCGACCAATGGATTGTATCCAGACTCAATACGGTGACCCGAGAGATAACCAACAATCTCGATAAATTCGAGCTCGGTATCGCAGCGGACAAGATTTACGAATTTGCGTGGTCGGAATTCTGCGACTGGTATATCGAACTTATCAAACCGAGATTGTACGGAGAGAATGAAAAAGCGAAACAAACTGCGCTGCTTACCGCGAAATATGTATTGGAAGGCATTTTGAAGTTGTTGCATCCGTTCATGCCTTTTATCACTGAAGAAATTTATTCGAAATTGACCGATGAAAAAATAATCATCGCTTCTTGGCCGACCTTCTGCGAAAAGGAAGAAAATAAAAAAGCGGAAGAGATGATGTCAAAAATCATGGAGATGATTAAAGCGGTGCGAAATGCAAGAGCCGAAATGAATGTTCCGCCATCCAAAAAAGCGAAGATGATGATGGACGCGGAGCAAAATGTCAAAGAGGCACTCAGCGCGGCGAGTGAATATTTCAAAGCTTTGGCATCCGCATCGGAAGTTGAATTTGTGGAAAAAGGATACATTGACAATGATTCGCTCAGCGTGGTAGTCGATGGCGTGAAGATTTTTATTCCGTTGGCGGAGCTGATTGATTTCGGCAAAGAGCTGGAGCGTTTGACAAAGGAAAAAACGAAATTTGAATCGGAGATCAAGCGAGCGGAAGGCAAATTGAACAATCAGGGATTTGTCGCAAAAGCGCCGCAAAGTTTGATTGATGAAGAAAAAGCGAAAATTGATAAATACAAAGAACTGCTCAACAATATTGAGGAGCGAATCGCGCAACTGAAAAGATAGGAGGGTATTATGCCGGTAGTACAAGTTGAAATGATGGAAGGCAGAACCGTCGAGCAAAAGAAAGCGATGGTAAAAAAAGTCACCGAAGCATTGGTTGAAACGGTCGGCTGCTCCAAGGACGCGGTAACCGTGATTATTCGTGAGATGGAAAAAGAAAATTACGCTCGTGCAGGCGAGTTGGTTTTCTATAAATAAGGAGTAAGGCATTGAAAGACAGATTATTAAAACTCAAGGAGCAGGCGATACAGGAACTCAGCTCCGTAAACGATTTGAGTACGATAGAAAATTTGCGCGTCAAATTTCTTGGAAAGAAAAATGAGCTTGCCAATATTTTGAAAGAGGTCGGCAAGCTGCCGGCGGACGAGCGTCCGAAAATCGGAATGATTGCCAACGAAATTCGTGCGGATATCGAAAATAAAATCGAGCAGATGAAAAAAGAAATCAAGCTCAAGACCATTGAGCAAAGAATTCAGCTTGAAAAAATCGATGTGACCATTCCGGCAAAGACTCACTTTGTCGGTAAACAACATCCGATTTCATTGGCGATGAGTGAAATTGAAGAAATTTTTATGTCGATGGGCTTCTCCATCGAGGACGGACCCGAAGTGGAAACGGTTGAAAACAGTTTTGACCATCTGAATTCGCCGAAGTTTCATCCATCCCGTGAGATGAGCGACACTTTCTATTTCTCCGAGAATATTGTGCTCAGACCGCATACATCGACCGTACAGATTCGCACGATGAAAAATCAAAAACCGCCGATACGAATGATATCTTTGGGAAGATGCTTCCGATATGACACGCCGGATGCAACACATTCCCCGATGTTTCATCAGGTGGAAGGATTGGTGGTGGATAAAAATATCACCTTTGCCAATCTCAAAGACACATTGGAAATTTTTATAAAACAGATGTTCGGTGAAGAGACCAAAGCGAAATTCAGACCGCACAACTTCCCATTTACCGAGCCGAGCGCCGAAGTGGATATCACTTGCTTTAAATGTCATGGCGAAGGCTGTCCGGTTTGCAAACAGGAAGGTTGGATTGAGATTTTGGGAGCGGGCATGGTTCATCCGAATGTATTGTCCAATTGCGGCATCGACCCGAATGAATACTCGGGATTTGCGTTCGGTATGGGAATCGACAGAATTGCGATGCTCAAATACGGAATTGAAGACATCCGTTTGTTATATGAAAATGATTTACGATTTTTGAAACAGTTTTAGTGGAGGTGTATTTTGAGAGTATCATTAAACTGGTTGAAAGATTATACAGACATCAATGTAGAACCGAAAAAATATGCCGACCTGATGACGATGAGCGGAACGAAGGTGGAAACCATCGAATATGTAGGCGATGAATTGGAAAATATCCTCATCGGACAAATTTTGGAAATCCTTCCACATCCCGATGCTGAAAAATTGGTCATCACCAAGGTGAATGTCGGTCAGCAAGAGCCGCTGCAAATCGTAACGGGAGCGAACAATATTTCGGCGGGCGATATCATCCCCGTTGCCGTGGAAGGAGCGAAACTGCCGAATGGGGTCAAGATTAAAAAAGGCAAATTGCGCGGCGTGGATTCTTTCGGGATGCTCTGCTCCTGTGAAGAACTCGGCATCGACAGCAAATATGTGGAAGAAAAATCACAAAACGGAATCTATATATTAAATGACGAATTTCAAGTCGGCGACAATGCCATTGAAGCGATGGGACTGCGCGATGTAATCATCGAATTTGAATTGACGGCAAATCGTCCCGACTGTCGCGCGTTCATCGGAATTGCAAAAGAAACGGCGGCAACGCTGGATACCGGATTCCGATTGCCGAGCAAAGAAATTTCAAAAGCGACGGAAGGCCAAGTTTCCGTTGCCGTCGAAGTGGAAGACAAGGCGCTTTGTCCGCGATTTATGGCGAAAGAAATTCGCAATGTCAAAATTCAGCCGTCTCCGTTTTGGCTTCGTCAACGATTGATAAGCTACGGGCTTAGACCGATAAACAATATTGTCGATATCACCAACTATGTGATGATTGAATATGGACAGCCGCTTCATGCGTACGATTTGAACAAGCTGACCACGAAAAAAATCGTGGTTCGTCGCGCGAAAGACGGCGAGCAAATCACAACCTTGGACGACAAAGAATACAAATTGGATAAAGATACGCTGCTGATTACCGATGGCGAAAAACCGATCGGCATCGCCGGCGTGATGGGCGGAGCAAACACCGAAGTGGATGAAAATACGAGCGCTATTTTGCTTGAAGCGGCAAATTTTGATAGCGATTCCGTACGGCTCACATCGAGAAGATTGGGAATTCGTACCGATGCGTCATCCGCTTTTGAAAAAGGAATCGACATTTTGCGACCGCAAGATGCTATCGAGCGTGCCTGTCATCTGATTGAAATGATTGGAGCGGGAGAGGTTGTCAACGACACCGTCGATGTGTATGCGAATGATTTTCAAAATACGGTCATCCAAACAAAAATCAGCTACATCAATCGTATTCTTGGAGAGGAAATTCCGGCATCGAGCATCGAATCCATTTTGAAAAAACTGTTGTTTGAAGTAACAATCGAAGGCGACGACCTTCAACTCATCGTTCCGCCGGAGCGAATGGATATGACGATTCGAGAAGATATCGTCGAAGAAATCGCACGAATTTACGGTTACAACAATATTTCCTCCAAGCCGATTTACGCATCGGTCACTCAAGCGCACAAATCACCGGAGCGAAAATTTGAAGACCGCATCAAACAACTATCTCGCAGTAACGGACTGACCGAGATTACAACCTATTCCTTCGTGAGCCCGATGACACTTGAAAAATCAAAAATTCAAGGCGAGAAATATCACAAATTGCTTCGTCTGCTCAATCCGTTGGGCGAAGAAACTTCCGTGATGAGAACGACGCTGATGCCGTCGATGCTGGAAGTGATTTCGCTGAACCTTGCAAGAAAAAATGAGGCGCTTACAGCTTTTGAATACGGCAACACATTCTTTGACGAAGGCGGCGAGCTGCCGAATGAAAAGAAATCGATGGTGGCGGGGATCTACGGCGACGGCGAAGACTTTTTCACCGCGAAAGCGAGATTGGAAGGAATTCTAAACGGAATCGGAATCCATGATGCGCTCTATCAGGCGCAGAGTGAAAATGCGATGTACCATCCGACGCGATGTGCGGATGTTTATGTTCAAGACCGACTCGTTGCAACCATCGGCGAAGTGCATCCTTTTGTGTTGGAAGAATTCGACATCAAGAAAAGAGCCTATGTGTTTGAGCTGTATATCCAAGAGCTGATGGCAAGTTCGGATTTGAATGTGCATTACAATCCGATTCCGAAATATCCGGCGATTGCCAAAGATATTGCACTCGTTGTCAATAAATCCAAGCAGGTCGGCGAATTGGCGAACATCATCAAAAAATACGGCAAGAAGAATTTGGAATCCGTGGAGCTGTTTGACATCTACGAAGGCGAGCAGGTCGGCGAAAACAAAAAATCCGTAGCTTTCGCCCTCGTGTTCCGAGCGAAAGACAGAACGCTGACTGATGAAGAAATCAATAAGGTATTGGAAAAAATACTGACTCAGCTTAAAGAAGAAGCTGATGCGGTATTGCGATAAAAAAGAGGACGGCTTTGGCTGTCCTTTTTTCTTTTCAATTCAAATTATCCGCCTTTCGGTTCACAATTCAATCGCGCTATGGTAGAATAAATTGAATGGAGCGTGAACAAATGAAACTCAATTTTTCAATAGATACCAGACAGACGCAGAAATTGCATTTGACGAAGGAGCTTCGGCAAGCGATTGAAATTTTACAGATGAACAGTCAGGATGTGGAATTGCTCATCGCTGAGGAGTTGAATGAAAATCCGGTGCTGGAAGTGGAGCGAAACAGCGACATCGACTGGACAAAATTCGTGATGGACATTCAAGCCAATGCCAGCAGCAAAAAATATAATGAAAATGAATATCATGAGACGGAAATTAATCCGGAGAATTTTTTGGGCGGTCAAGAAAGTTTGTATGACCACTTGGTCAACGAAATCTCTTCTATTATATTGTCCAAAAAGGAAGAAGAAATTGCCTACTATATTATCGAACATGTCAATGACAGCGGATATTTCGTCGGCGATGAAGCAAGCTGCGCAAAGGAGATTGGAATTTCGCTTTCGGAATTTCAGAAGATACTTCAAAAAATTCAAAGCATCGAACCGGCGGGATTGTTGGCTCGAAATTTGAGAGAATGTCTGCTCTTGCAAATCGGGCAAAAAAATAAGAAGAACGAAATTCTCTATGACATTATCGAAAATGATTTGGACGATGTGGCTCAAAAAAAATATCAGGCTTTGCAAAAGAAATATAAAATCAGCGAAAATGAACTTTCGGAGATAATCAAGAACATCAAATCGCTCGACCCCAAGCCGGGCAGAAGATTCTCAACCTTTCGACCTTCGTATATTTTGCCCGATGTCATCATCGAAAAAAACGGAGAAAAGCTTGAAATCGTGGATAACGGCACTTTGCCCAAACTTTTTGTCAGCGATTTTTATCAAAAAATCCTGACCGAGACGACCGATGCCGAGGCTCAGGACTATATCAAAGAGAAGCTTAACAAAGCGGTGGCGCTGATACGCAATATCGAGCAGCGCAAAAAAACCATTCATAAGGTCGCGGAACAAATCATCAAATATCAGCGTGATTTTTTTGAAAAGGAAAATGCAAGGCTCGTGCCGATGAAGCTCAAGGATATTTCGCTTGAAACGGGATTTCATGAATCGACGATATCGCGGGCGGTCAAAGAAAAATATATGCTGACGCCCAAAGGAATGTACGAGTTTCGATATTTTTTTACAACTTCGCTTCAGACAGAGGACGGGGAGACGGTGTCGAGCAAATCCATTAAGGACGAAATTCGAAATTTAATCAAAGAAGAGAATAAGAAAAAGCCGCTCAGCGACCAAAAAATTTGTGACATGCTAAATGAAAAAGGCTTGCAGATATCCAGAAGAACCGTTGCAAAATATCGGGAAGAAATGAAGATAGCAGGTTCTTCTCAGCGAAAAGAGTTGTGATAAAATTGATTTTTTCTTATTATGTCAAATGATATAGTCTAAGTAAAAGTTTTATGGTACAATAGGAGAGGTAAATCGTACGACTAGGTACCGGTCTGATATGGCAGACTGAAAATAAAAATTTAGGAGGCTTACAATGATTAAGGTAGCAATCAACGGATTTGGAAGAATAGGAAGACTTGCGCTAAGAAAGCTGGTTGAGCAAAAGGATAAGTATGACATCGTGGCAATTAACGATTTGACGGATGCTGAAATGCTCGCTCATCTTTTCAAATACGATTCGGCACATCGTCGTTTCAACGGAAAGATTGAATTGGTGGCGGATGGTTTTGTTGTCAACGGCGACAAAATAAAAGTTTTTGCAGAGGCTGACCCGTCAAAACTTCCTTGGGGAGAACTCGGCGTTGATGTTGTTTTGGAATGTACCGGATTTTTTACGGACAAAGAAAAAGCGGAAGCACATATTAAAGCGGGAGCGAAAAAGGTAGTTATTTCCGCACCGGCAACAGGCGACCTTAAAACTGTAGTATATAATGTAAACAATCATGTGCTTGACGGTTCCGAAACTGTAATTTCGGGAGCATCCTGCACAACCAACTGCCTTGCACCGATGGCAAAGGTACTTCATGACAATTTCGGAATCCAAAAAGGATTTATGACAACCATCCACGCTTATACCAATGACCAAAACACATTGGATGCGCCACATCGAAAAGGCGACCAAAGAAGAGCGAGAGCGGCTGCGGAAAATATTATTCCAAACTCAACCGGAGCGGCAAAAGCAATCGGATTGGTTATTCCGGAGCTGAAAGGCAAGTTGGACGGTTCGGCACAGCGAGTACCGGTAATCACCGGCTCCATTACGGAACTGTTCGTCACTTTGGATAAGAAAGTAACGGTTGAAGAAATCAATGCGGCGATGAAAGCGGCTGCAAACGAATCATTCGGATATACGGAAGACGAGATCGTATCTTCGGATGTTATCGGCATCAGCGAAGGCTCATTGTTTGACGCAACACTTACAAAAGTAATTGAAGTCAATGGAGAACAACTTGTAAAAACAGCAGCTTGGTATGACAATGAAATGTCCTATACAAATCAGTTGATAAGAACTTTGGGATATTTTGCAAGCTTGAGTAAATAAATTGAGTAAGCCCATCATTGATGGGCTTATGCCTTTTGATATTGGAGGAGCTATGGCATACAACAAAAAATCAATCAAAGATATTGATGTGAAAAACAAAAAAGTCCTTGTGCGTGTTGATTTCAATGTGCCGATTGTGGATGAGCAAATCACTGACCTCAATCGTATTCGCGGAGCGATGCCGACGATTGAATATCTTTCCGCGCAGGGAGCGAAAGTGATTCTTTGTTCGCATTTGGGGAAACCGAAGAAATATGACCAAAAGTTCTCTTTAGCATTGGTCGCGAAAAAATTGGAAGAGCTCATGGGCAAAAAAGTCGCATTTGCCGCAGATAAAGAAGTGGTGGGCGAGCAAGCGAAAAAAATCGTGGCTGAAATGAAGTCCGGCGATATTTTGCTTTTGGAAAACACGAGATTTCGAAAAGAAGAAACGAAAAACGAAGAGAGCTTTTCAAAAGAATTGGCAAGCTTGGCGGATGTTTTTGTGTCCGACGCATTCGGTTCGGCACATCGAGCGCATTGCTCGACCGTCGGAGCGGGTGAATTTTTGAGCGACCGGGTATGCGGATTTTTAATTGAGAAAGAATTGGACTTTTTGGGCAATGCGATTGAGCATGCACAAAGACCTTTTACCGCGATTTTAGGTGGCGCGAAGGTTTCCGACAAACTGGGCGTCATCGACAATCTGTTGGACAAGGTCGATAATCTCATCATCGGCGGCGGAATGGCATATACCTTTTTGAAAGCGCAGGGCTATTCGATTGGAAATTCGCTGCTTGAAGAAGAAAAAATTTCCTACGCCGAAGAGATGATTGAAAAAGCGAAGAATAAAGGCGTCAATCTGTTGTTGCCGGAAGATTTTATCATCGCGGATCACTTCGCAATCGATGCGGAGCCTACGCCGACAACCGACCAAAATATTGCAGACGGATTTATGGGATTGGATATCGGAATCAAGACCAGAGAAAAATTTGCACAAATCATCGCGGAGTCCAAGACTGTTGTTTGGAACGGACCGATGGGCGTTTTTGAATTCCCGAATTTTGCCAAAGGAACTTTTGCCGTTGCCGAAGCGATGGCGGCCAATCGGGAAGCGGTGACCATCATCGGCGGCGGAGATTCCGCAGCGGCGGTCAACCAACTCGGCTTTGGCAGTCAGATGTCACATATTTCGACAGGCGGCGGCGCATCGCTTGAATTTTTGGAAGGAAAAATTTTACCGGGAATCGCAGCATTGGATGACAAGGAGGAATAATGAGAAAACCAATTATCGCAGGAAACTGGAAAATGCATAAAACGATAGCGGAAACGAATGAATTTGCATCCGCTCTTTTGAATAAAAATCTCAATCCCGAAGTGGAAGCGGTGATATGCGCACCTTTTACGGCAATTCGGGAACTTGCTCAAAAATTGAGTGCCAAAGTGGGCGTCGGCGCACAAAATTTTTATTATGAGGACAAAGGGGCGTTTACCGGAGAAATTTCGGCACCGATGCTTTTGGAAATCGGAACCAAATATGTGATTATCGGTCATTCCGAAAGAAGGCAATATTTCGGCGAAACGGATGAGATGGTCAATCTCAAAGCGAAAAAAGCATTGCTTGTCGGCTTGACACCGATTATCTGCGTTGGCGAAAGCTTGGAGCAAAGAGAAAGTGATTTAACCAAAAAAATTATAGAAAATCAGGTCGTAAAAGCACTCGAAGGTATCGACAAATCGGAGATTGAAAAAATTGTCATCGCTTATGAGCCGATTTGGGCAATCGGAACGGGTAAAACCGCAACCGCTGAGCAGGCGAACGAAGTATGTGCTTTCATTCGACAAGTGGTAGAAAAACAATTTGACAAAGAACGAAGCGAAAAAATCCGTATTCAATACGGCGGTTCCGTCAAGCCGTCCAATATTAAAGAAATCATGAGCCAATCCGACATCGACGGAGCGCTCATCGGTGGAGCGGCATTGCAAGCGGATGATTTTGCGGAGCTTGTGAATTTTTAGAAGGAGCAAATATGAGAAAACCGGTTGCGCTAATCATATTGGATGGTTTTGCAATCATTGATAATGAGTATGGCAATGCAGTTTCCGCTGCAAACAAGCCGAACTTTGACTATTTTTACAAAAATTATCCCAAAACTACGCTTGGAGCGAGCGGAAATGATGTGGGACTTCCCGACGGACAGATGGGAAATTCGGAAGTGGGGCATTTGAATATCGGCGCGGGCAGAATTGTTTATCAAGAGCTGACCCGAATTTCAAAATCCATTGCCGACGGCAATTTTTTTGAAAATCAGGAATTGCTTTCAGCGATGCAAAATGCAAAAAATGGCAAGGCTTTGCATCTGCTCGGTCTGCTCTCCGACGGCGGCGTGCATTCCCATATCAACCATCTCAAAGGACTGCTCGATTTTGCAAAAAAACAGGGATTATCCAAAGTCTATGTTCACGCATTTATGGACGGACGCGATACACCGCCGAAGTCGGGCATTTCCTATATTGCGGAAATTCAAAACTATATGAATGAAATCGGAGTCGGCGAATTGGCGACGGTTTCGGGACGATATTATGCGATGGACAGAGACAATCGTTGGGAACGAGTTGAAAAAGCCTATCGAGCGGTTGCGGAAGGCAAAGGCATTTTGACAAATTCTGCGAAATCGGCGGTTGAGAATTCCTATATCGAAGGCGTGACCGATGAATTTATCGTTCCGCTCGTGACTCTGGAAAATTATTCGGGAATCCAAAACGGAGACTCCGTTATCTTCTTCAACTTCCGTCCGGACAGAGCCAGAGAGCTTACTCGAGCGATTGTGGATGAAGATTTCCAAGGATTTGAAAGACAAAAAATCAACACGCATTATGTGACGATGACGCAATACGATGTGACGATTCGAAATGTCGAAGTTGCATTTAAGCCGGAGACTTTGCAAAACACATTCGGCGAATTTATTTCAAAGAACAACTTGACGCAGCTTCGAATTGCGGAAACTGAAAAATATCCGCATGTCACTTTCTTCTTCAATGGGGGAAGAGAAACCGAGTATGCGGGCGAGTCAAGAATTTTGGTCGCGTCACCGAAAGTGCCGACCTACGATTTGAAACCGGAGATGTCCGCGTATGAAGTGACAGATCGATTGCTTGCGGATTTGGCGAGCGAGCCGAAGGATGTTATCGTACTCAATTATGCGAATTGCGATATGGTCGGTCATACGGGCGTTTTTGAAGCCGCGGTCAAAGCGGTTGAAGCGGTCGATGATTGCATCGGCAGAGTCATCCCGAAAATTTTGGAGATGGGCGGCGCCGTTTTATTGACCGCCGACCATGGAAATGCGGAGCAAATGCTGGCGAACGACGGAACACCTTTTACCGCGCACACGACCAATCGCGTGACCCTGCTGTATATCGATGACAAAAATCGGAAGGCATTATTGCGAGAAGATGGAATTTTGAGCGACTTGGCACCGACCATGCTCGATATTTTAGATTTGGAAAAACCGGCGGAGATGCTGGGCAAAACTTTGATTAAAAAATAGGAGGCAGTATGTATATTTCAGAGATTTATGCAAGAGAAATATTGGATTCAAGAGGAAATCCGACCGTTGAAGTGGAAGTGACGCTCGACAGCGGCATGATTGGACGCGCTGCGGTTCCGTCCGGTGCATCGACCGGAGAATATGAAGCGGTTGAATTGCGTGACGGCGACAAAAAAAGATATTTGGGCAAAGGCGTGCTCAAGGCCGTTAAGAATGTAAATGAAATTATCGCTCCGGAGCTTGAAGGTTGGAATGTTTTTGACCAAGTGGGCATCGACGAATATCTTATCGAGCTGGACGGAACACCGAATAAAGCGAAATTGGGAGCCAATGCGATTTTGGGCGTTTCGATGGCGGTTGCGAAAGCTGCGGCTGAAGAACTCGGCATGCCGCTCTACCGTTACATCGGCGGGGTCAACGCAAAAACCTTGCCGGTACCGATGATGAATATTGTAAACGGCGGACAGCATGCGGACAACAATGTCGATTTCCAAGAATTTATGATTATGCCGGTGGGAGCGAAATCATGGAAGGAAGCACTTCGTATGGGCGCTGAAATCTTCCACGCGCTCAAAGCGGTACTTCATGCGCAGGGACTCAGTACCGCAGTTGGTGACGAAGGCGGTTTTGCACCGAATTTGAAATCCAACGAAGAAGCGCTCAAAGCAATTATGGACGCTATCAAAAAAGCCGGATACAAAGCCGGAACGCAAGTAAAAATTGCGATGGACGCGGCGGCATCTTCATTCTACGACAAGAAGAAGAAAAAATATGTGCTTGCCGGCGAAAACAAATCGCTTACCAGCAAACAGATGGTTGCATTCTACGAAGATTGGGTAAGTCGCTATCCGATTGTTTCCATCGAAGACGGATTGGATGAAAACGACTGGGACGGATTCAAATTGATGACCGAAAAACTCGGAAACAAAATTCAAATCGTCGGCGATGATTTGTTTGTAACCAATACGGAGAAATTGGCGCAAGGAATTGAAAAAGGAATCGCCAACTCTATTTTAATTAAGCTGAACCAAATCGGAACCATTACCGAAACATTGGATGCGATTGAAATGGCGAAAAAAGCGGGATATACCGCAATCATTTCACATCGCTCGGGAGAAACCGAAGATACGACAATTGCAGACCTTGTCGTTGCAACCAATGCCGGACAAATCAAAACCGGAGCACCGTCTCGAACCGACCGAGTTGCAAAATACAATCAGCTTATTCGCATCGAAGACGAATTGGAAGGAATTTCACAATATAAAGGAATGGATGCTTTCTATAATCTAAAAAAATAATCGAGACATTCTCGAATAAAAGAAACTTTGTTTTTGGATTTGATTTCGAAAGGCAAAGTTTCTTTTGGCTTTAGATGCTGTATCGGCAATACAATTCCTTTAGTAGTCTAAGCTACAAGGAGCAAATTAAAAGTCTACAGCATCTGGATATTATGACACAAACAAAATAATGAAAGGAGAGTATGATTTAGTTTCTATAAATATCATACAAGATTTTATGAAAATAAAATTACAAGGGGTTATGGAAACCATGCTTATTACACTGGTTGCGCGAGCGAGAGATTTTCATTCAAGCAATCCTATATTGAATGATAAAAAATCCGCGGAGATGGTTGAGCAGATTGATTATGACTTTTCAGCTTTCCCAAGAGAGTTCAAAAATGATATGGGGTCTTTAGCTCGGGCAAAAACGATGGATATTGAAATACAGAAATTTATCCAAGCGCATCCCGACGCACATATTGTATCCATCGGTTCGGGATTGGATACGAGGTTTCATCGCTTAGACAATGGCAAAATTCATTGGTATGATTTGGATTTTCCGGAAGTGATTGAAGTTCGCAAAAAATTTTTTCAAGAGAGCGAGCGGGTAAAATTTATTTCAAAGTCCGCGCTGGACGAAACATGGACAAGAGAAATCGACCTCCAAGGAAAAAAACTCTTGATTATATCGGAGGGCGTGATAATGTACTTTCAGCCGGAGGAAATAAAAAAATTATTGAATTTGTTGACGGACAACTTTGAGCAATTTGAATTGCATTTGGACTGCATATCCAAGATAATGGTAGGAAGAGCGAAAGTCAATAAGGCGGTCAAAAAAACAAATGCGCAATTTTATTTTGGTGTCAAAGATGGGAGCGAGTTGCTGGAACTCAATCCGAAACTCAAACAAATCGGTTGTATCAATTTTACCGATGAAATGAAAAAACATCTGAGAGGATTTCAACGATTGATGACACCGATAATCTATCTGTTTAATAACCGATTGGTGAAATTCACATATAATAGGTAGATACCGTTAAAACGAGATTTAAAATTGCAAACGGAATGTTGAATTCAAAATGAAGAATGACAAATCGAGATTTGGGGACATAGGAAGAGTCAAGTGGCTCTTCTTTTTTTGTAAAAAGCTTTGTTGAAAGCATCGACGCTTATTTTTCTTGCAAAAAATCAACAAAAATTTTACATATTTTGTTAAGCATTGTTTTTTACAGTGAGGATATTAAAAAAATTGAATGATTGCGATGTTTTTTGTGGAAATCGTTAAAGTTGCGTGTTATACTATAAAATGGATGCGAGTATGATTGAGTATGGAATATGATTGAGGGGAATCTTATGAAAATAAAAGAAATCTTTCTACAGGACCGTCCACGAGAAAAGCTGATGACTTACGGAGCGAGTTCGCTCGGTGAAGAAGAATTGTTGGCGATTATTATCAATTCGGGAACAGCGAAATGTTCTGCGATTGATTTAGGGAAACAGATTATTGAAAAAGCAAATGGGATACGAGGGCTTGCGGATATTACGCTCGAGCAACTGATGAGTATAAAAGGAATCGGAGCGGGCAAGGCGACCAAAATTTATGCGGCGCTGGAGCTGAGCAAACGGATTTCAAAAACGAAGGCGGCGGAGCGTTATCGTATCGATTCGCCGGAAACGGTGGCGGATATTTTTATGGAAGAGCTTCGCTATCAGAAAAAGGAAGTTGTCAAATTGCTTTTGCTTGATACCAAAGGGGGTATCGTCGGCGATGTGCAGTTGTCGGAGGGAAGTTTGAATTCGTCAATCGTGCATCCGAGGGAGGTGTTTCGAGAAGCGGTGGTGCGATGTGCAAACACTCTGGTGTTGGTACATAATCATCCGTCGGGCGACCCGACGCCGAGTGAGCAGGATATTTTACTTACGAGAAGAATTCTTGATGCAGGCAAAATTATGGGAATAGAGCTGGTAGACCATATCATTATAGGAGATGGAACATATTCAAGTATCAAAAAGCTTGGATATATTTAATGAGATGAAAAATAGAAATTTAAAATCAAAGAGAGTGCTGGGTATATTGCTCGGGGTAGTTGCCGTCATCTTTGTCTTTAATGAGATTTTTGGGAATTCGATTTTGCGGATGGCGTTGAGTCCGATTCTTGAAAAAGTTTCCAAAACGACGGATACCGCAATCAATTTTGTGGATGAGAAATATATTCATGACGAAAAAGACATCAAGATTCGTGAGCTTGAAACGGAAAATGCAAAATTGCGCAAGCAGTTGATAGACAATGTGATTTCCGAGAAAGAATTGAGTGAGCTCAATGATTTGAAAAAGATGCTCAATCACAAGGAAGAGCAAATCTATGATAAACATATTACTGCCGATTTGATTGCAAAGGACGGCAACGATTTTTACACGACTTTTTTGATTTCGGCGGGCTCAAACGACGGGGTCAAGAAAGGAAATTTGGTTCTCAGCGGCAATGGGCTGGCGGGCATTGTTCAGGATGCGCAAAAGGATTACAGCAAGGTGTTGTCGATTTTGGATTCGCAGGTTTCTATCAGTTTCAAAGCAGTGCGCGGCGATACCATCAACGGAATTGCGAGTCAGAATATCAACTCCGATGTGTTTGATAATATGCCGCAGGATATGCTCAAGGGCTATGTTTTTGAAAATCAGGATGTGCTCGTCGGAGATATTTTGATTACATCGGGCATGGGAATTTATCCGTCGGGCATTGAGATTGGCGAAGTGTATCAGGTGATTGAGGACCAATCCAACTTACTCAAATATATCGTGATAAAACCTTATACCGACTACAATGATTTGAACAAACTTTTGGTAGTGAATACAAGGACTTTGGATTAGTATGAAGCGAATTGTTTTAACTTTGATTGGCTTGTTGGTCATTATTCTGGAATTGACGCTGAGCAATAAATTTAAAATTCTCGGCACGAATTTGAATCTGTTGTTCGTGTATGCAATCGCATTGGCGCTCAATGTGGATACAAAGACCGATTACACCTGTATCGTCATCTTGGGCTTCGTCTATGATTTGCTCATCAGCAGATATTTCGGCGTCAACTTGATAATTTTGTTGGCGTTGACGGCTTTGGCAAGAGTGCTGATTGATAAATTGTATGAAGAAAAACTGTGGAGCGTGGTTGTCATTTTGATAATCAGCTCGGCAATTTTTTTTACCTATCAATTTTTAGTCAATCAGATTTTGTATGTGCCGCAAGAGATTGCCGTTTTTCCTCGGCTGTTATGGAGAAATGTTTTGAGCAATACGGTGGCGGGTGTCTTGCTCAATGCGATGCTTAGACCGATTTCCAAGCATATCATGAAAAACTGGTGGTAAAATGAATAGAATAAAAGAGCAAAAAGAGAGCCGCGTTGAGATTCGCAGCAAAATTATGTATCTGATGATGTGCATTTTTTTCGTGATGATGATGCTCAAAGCGGTTCATGTTTCGATTATAAAAGGAAATATCTATGCGGATATTGCCAAAAATACGGTTTACCGTAAAATTATCATCGATGCGCCTCGCGGAGAGATTCGAGACCGTCACGGTACTTTGTTGGCGGGCAACCGAGAGGCTTTTTCGGTTGAAATTTATCCGGGCAATATGCAATCGGAAAATTTGAACCAAGTGATTTCTTCAACGATTGATATCTTGAAGAAGAATAAAGAAGAAATTATCGACGAATTTCCGATTATTATTGAGAATGGGCAATATGAATTTACCTATGACCAAAATGTTGAAAAATGGAAGAAGTCGAATGAGATTCCTTTGGATTTCACGGCGGAGCAAACTTTTGATTATATTGTAGAGATTTTGGTGAGAGACGGCGCGATTGCAGTCGAGCCGGGCGAGGACAAGAACAGCATCCAGTCGAAGATTATCGATGCGGGATATTATCCGCCGATTTCCGTAAAGCATAATGAGTTTACTGAAATCGTCAAAAAACATGAGTTCATCGATAAATATCTGTATCGTTTCAAAGATGATTTCGGCGGCGATAAGGAAAGAATGTATCAGGCGTCCGCAAAGGATGTGTTCGGCTACATGCGTAAGTATTATGATATCGATGAGTCGATGAATGATTCGGATGCGAGGCAGATACTCAATATTCGTACCTCCATCAGTCAAAAAGGATATTACCAATACGAGCCGACTTTGATAGCGAAGGATATCAAAAAGGATACTGTAGCCAAGATTGAGGAAAACTCCATCAATCTTCGCGGCGTGGGTATCGTGGCAAGCTCGGTGCGCTACTATCCGATGAATAATCACGCATCGCATATTTTGGGACAGCTCGGGAAAATTTCCTCGCAGGCGGAAATTGATAAATATGTCAAAGAGCAGAATTATTTGCTCAACGACATCATCGGAAAAACCGGTGTCGAGAAAAGTTTTGAAAAAGAGCTCAACGGGAAGAAGGGCTTTACGCAAGTGCGCGTGGATGTCGGCGGTCGTTTGATTGAAACGCTGGGTCGGGAAGATTCCGAAGCGGGCGATACACTCTATCTTACGATTGATTCGAAATTGCAAAAAGTGGCGGAAGAATCGCTCAAAAAAACGCTCACCACGATTCAAAACGGCGGATATTACGAATCGGTTTGGGGAAATATTCGAATGCGTGATAATCGTCGCGTTTACAGCAAGGCGCAGTCGGGTGCGGTGGTCGTAATGGATGTCAAGACGGGTGATATTTTGGCGATGGCGAGCTATCCGGATTTTAATCCGAATCTCTTTGTTCAGGGAATAAGCAGCAAAGATTTTGCGAGCCTTACGCCGGCGAATCTGAATGACCAGCTTGCGCCGAAACCTTTGTATAATATTGCGACGATGACGACGGTTGCGCCGGGTTCAACTTTTAAAATGATTACCGGTTTGACGGGAATCGAGCTCGGGCTGAGTCCTCATCATTCGATTTATGACAAAGGTTATATCGAGATGGGCGGCAAATATTTCGGTTGTTGGTTGTGGAATCAACAACGCGGCAGTCACGGACCGGAAAATCTGATGGATGCACTTCGGGACTCCTGCAACTTTTATTTTTATTCGGTGGCGACCGGATATGACTATGCTGCTGAAAGAAATCTTCCAATCAACATCAAAGCGCAGGATATTTTGGATTACTCCGAGCGTTTCGGTCTCAATGAAAAATCGGGAGTGGAGATTGAGGAGATTGCGGGAGAAGTGCCGAGCATTGAAGAGAAAATAGAATCCAAAAAGCGTGAGCTCAAATCGGTTCTTTTGCGATTGATGAAAAATTATTTTGAAGGCATTACGCCGGAATCAGATAAATATGAAGAAAAAATTGATACCATCATCAGTTGGATGGAAGAAAATCCAAGTCGCTCGGAGATTGTTCATCGATTGGAAAATCTCGGTGTCAAAAGTGAATATGTCAACAAGGTAACGGATTTGGTAAAGTATTCGTATTTCAATTTGGCAAAATGGCAGACGGGAGACAGCTTCAACATGTCCATCGGGCAGGGATATCACAAATATTCTCCGATTCAGATGGCGCGCTATGTTTCGGCGATTGCCAATGACGGCTATCTCAACAAGGCGAATATCGTGAGCAGTATTGAATCGGCGGACAAATTGACGAGCAAGTCCATCGAAAAGGTTTCGAAAAAGATTGAGCTTCGAAATCATTCAAATCTTACTTTCATTCGAGAAGGGATGGAAGATGTAACCGACGAAGGCTCGGCGAGCAACTATTTCAAAAGTTTCCCGATAAAAGTCGCTTCCAAAACGGGAACTGCACAAAAAACCGGTAGAATTCCTGTTGCTGACGAGGAGGCATATCTGTTACAATATATGGGGAACTATGGTGTGAATAAAGAGGAAGTGATTGCGCTGACCGACAAATTGGAAAAGGAAGACAAGAACCGACTCAAAAGACATATCTATATGCAGCGAGCAATTTTGGAACTCAACCCCAATATGACGCTGGAGCGTATTCATCAGTACAAGGATGAATATGATCCGTTCGCTTGGTTCGTGTCATACGCGCCGGCGGAAAAACCTGAAATCGCAGTTGTGACTTTGCTTTTCCAAGGAGGACATGGCGGATTCGGCTCGGCGATTGCCAGAGATGTTTATGCGGAGTATTTTAACTTAGAGGGGAAAGAGGCAACGGATAATAACTTCACTTTCAATGATTATATTGGGTAGGAAGGAAAATATGGGAATAGAAATTAAGGGTCAAAAAGACGGGTTTTACATTGTAATCGATGAGGGCTTGCCTTTTATCGAAGCAAGAGAAAAACTGATACAAAAATTTGAAGAGACGGGGACATTTTTCAAAGGTGCGAAATTTTTCAGACTGGATGCTCCGGGGCTCAAAAAAGCGGATATCCATTATTTGATGGAACTGATAGAGGAAAGTTACAATGTGACTTTTGTGGATGAGGATGCGGACGAAAACAAAAAGATTGTCAAAATCGGTCGTCAAACCAAAATACAGAGTCCGGAGGAAGATGTGTCTTCTTCGGTGCAAAAACTCAAAGAAAAATTATCTTCTTTTGATGAAACCATTGGAAAAATACTGAAAATCACAGCAACGGAGGAAGAGGTTTCTTCGACGAAAAAGGATGATACGGACAAAAATTTGAAAACGAAATTTGTGTTTGAGAATATGCGCTCGGGCGCGGAGCTGGAATACGACGGCAATGTCATTATATTCGGAGATGTAAATCCGGGAGCAAAAATTATTGCCAAAGGAAATATCATTGTCATGGGAAGCTTTCGTGGAATGGCTTATGCGGGCAAGAAAAACGACCAGAATTGTTTTATCGCCGCACTCAAGCTGCTCCCTTTGCAAATACGAATTCATGATGTATTTGCAGTACCGCCGCAGGATGCAAAAATTATTGAAAATGCAATGGTAACCGTAAAAAATGGAGAAATAGAAATTGAACAATTCTAATTAGGAGGATGTATGGGACAAGTAATTGTTGTAACTTCAGGAAAAGGTGGAGTCGGTAAGACAACATCGACAGCGAATATCGGATGGGCATTATCGAATCATGGAAAAAAAGTCGTAGTAATCGATGGGGATATCGGACTTAGAAATTTGGATGTCGTTATGGGGCTTGAAAATCGTATCGTATTTGACCTTGTGGATATTGTGGAAGGCAAGGCAAAGGCGAAACAGGCAATGATAAAAGATAAGCGATTTGAAGGATTGTACTTGATACCGGCAGCGCAAACCCGCGATAAGGATGCGGTTACACCGGAGCAGATGAAGGAATTGGTTACGACACTGAAGGAAGAATTCGACTATGTGCTTGTGGATTGCCCGGCGGGAATCGAAAATGGTTTTAAGAGTGCGATTGCCGGAGCGGACCGCGCGATTGTTGTTACCACACCGGAAGTTTCGGCAGTTCGTGATGCGGACAGAATCATCGGCTTGCTTGAAGCGAGCTTGGTTGAGGATATCAAGCTGATTGTCAACCGAATCAAAATCAATATGGTAAAAAGCGGTGACATGCTTGACATCGATGATATTCTTGAAATTCTAGGAATCAAACTCATCGGCTCAATTCCGGATGATGAGAGCATCGTTATTTCGACCAACAAAGGAGAGCCGGTCATCAACTATGAGCATTCAATCGCATGCAAGGCATATAGCAATATCGCTCGCAGAATCTCCGGAGAAGATGTTGATTTTATCAATCTTGATGTGCAAGATGGATTTTTTAGACGGTTACAAAAACTTTTTACAGGAAAATAGGCGATAAGGGAGATAGTAATGAACATTTTTAGTTTTTTAACGGGAAAACAAAAATCGAAAGATGTAGCAAAAAATCGTCTGAAGGTCGTTCTTGTTCAGGACAAAGGTGGCTTGTCGGATGAAATGCTGGCGAAACTTCAAGGAGAAATCATGGAGGTTATCAGCCGATACATTGAGATTGATGATACATCGATGGATGTCGGGGTGAAGAAAATAGAGACGGATGAAGGGGAACTTGTTAATGCATTAGTTGCAAATATACCGATAAAAATGATAAAGAGACAATAATGAAAATATTTTCGACAAAACGATTTGACAAAATCCTGTTGTTGGTTCTGTTTTTGATTTTCGGAATCGGTTTGATGCTGGTAGCATCGGCAACCAAGATGAGCATGCGGAAATTGACGATTCAAGGCGCGGCATTTATCTTGGGACTTATCTTCATGTACCTTTCAACAGCGATTGATTACAGCGTGCTGAAAAAATACGATTGGTATCTGTATGCACTTTCGATTATTTTTTTGCTTTTGGTGTATATTCCGGGATTCGGAATCGAGCAGTTCAGCGCGCGGTCTTGGGTCAATTTGTATTTTATGCAATTTCAAACCTCGGAGGCAACCAAGGTAACTTATACATTGGCATACAGCGCATTTTTGGAGCGGAGGCGCAATCAGCTGAACTCTATCGGTGAAGTGATACCGGCTCTTTTGTATCCGCTGCCGATTGTATTTTTGCTAAAAAAACAGCCGGACTTGGGCGGAATACTGGTAATATTTTTTATTACGATATTTTGTCTTTTTATGGCGGGCCTCAATAAGAAATATATCATCGGCGGAATCGTCTTTATGCTGATCGCAGTACCGATTATTTACAAATTTCAGCTGTTGGAACTTCATCAGATGCAACGATTGGAAGCATTTTTGCATCCGGGCGACCCTGCTTACATCGGAAATGAACAAGTGATTCAGTCGATTACGGCAATCGGTTCGGGGCAGCTCTTCGGAAAAGGTTGGCTCAAAGGAACGCTGATTCCTTTCGGTTTTTTGCCGGTTCCGGAAAGTGATTTTATTTTTGCGGTACTGGGTGAAGAATTCGGTATGGTGGGAATGGGAACGCTCATCGTCTTGTTCTTTATTTTCCTCAGCAGAATTTATTCGATTGCGATGGGAGCGAAAGATTTTTACGGAACGCTCATCGTGTCGGGATTTTTAGGGATGCTGTTTTATCAGGTGCTCCAAAATATCGGCATGACCATCGGACTGATGCCGGTTACGGGAGTGACGCTGCCTTTTGTCAGCTACGGCGGCAGCTCGGTGATGATGGGAATGGTTATCGTTTCGATTATTATGAATGTATATGGCAAATCGCATTCGAGTTTTGCTTATTAGAAAATGATTTTGAGCGAGATATTTGTCTCGCTTTTTTATGTAAAATTTTCCTTTGCTAAGATTATGGTTTTCAAATTTTTAATTGAGAAAAGAAATTGAAAAAATACAACATATTGTATGGTGCAGATTCGCAGTTTCAAATTGATTTTAAACAAAAATCCACCCATAAGAGTGGATTTTTTCATAATAAAAATCACCGACAAAGCCGGCGATTATTTTTTACTCTGCTACTACATTAACTGCTTGAGGTCCTCTTGCTCCCTCAGAGATTTCAAAAGTTACCTTTTGACCATCTACAAGAGTTTTGAAACCTTCAGCAACGATGCCGCTGAAATGAACGAAGATGTCCTGACCGTTCTCATCTGTAATAAATCCGAAACCTTTTTCACCATTAAACCACTTTACTGTACCTCTATTCATAAAGATACCTCCTATAAAAATTTTATACCAGTTTGAATAAAAGACGAACCACATAACCCAAACTGTAATGATTAGGAAGGTATCGCATTTAATCTAAAACCTAATATGCTTCAAATATAGCATATAATTTTGATTAAGTCAATGGATTAACATAATTTTGTAAAAAATTTTAAGCGACTATACATAAAACAATTCACAAATCAACGAAAAGAAGCTTTTTTATAAATAAAATTGGATATCATCGGGCATAATGCAGGCAAATTTTTTTGAAGGATATTTTCATCTCGCTTGTTAATTTGATTTATGATTTTGAGTCGTAATTTGTATTTTCATTTGGTATTTGGATTTTGAAATAGATGACAGGAATACGGGTTGAAAATTGAGTGTTTTTTATTTTTGTATTTGTAAAAAATAATTGGTTTTTTTATGTGTAAAATCTGATGGAAACCGCAAAGCAAGCAAATAGGGCACAAAATTGTTTTCAAAAACTCAAAAGTAATTCAGAAAATTGTAAAATGGGCGTTTCGACTTGAAAAATCGTTTATTCTATGGAATAATAAAGATAAGGATAAAAACGGAGGTAACAATATGTGGGGAATAAAAGATATCATAATGAATATGACCATCATTGATTTCATTGATATATCTATTGTTGCCTATTTTTTTTATAAAATGTATTTTTTAGTCAAAGAAACGAGAGCAGAACAGCTGATTAAAGGGATTGTCATTTTACTTTTAGCTACGAATGTTTTAGAGATGATGCAGTTTCAAGTTATCCATTGGATTTTGGAACGGACGATGACGGTAGGGATCATCGCTTTGCTTATCGTGTTTCAGCCTGAACTTCGTCGAGCGCTTGAGCAGCTCGGTCGAGTTAAATTTTTTTCCAAGAGCTCACAGGACGCTTATCGTAAGAGTGTCGATTATATTGTATCTGAAGTAAGGGCAGCGGTTGGCGTGATGTCAAAAAGCAAGACCGGAGCCTTGATTGTTTTCGAAAGAGATACCGGACTCAATGAGATTGTTCGAACCGGTACATTGCTCAATGCGGATATCAGCAGACAGTTACTTATCAATATTTTTGAGCCTAACACTCCTTTGCACGACGGCGCGGTGATTGTTCGGGGCGAAAAAATTCTGGCGGCGGGATGTTTTTTACCGTTGACCGATAATGCACAGCTCAATCAGGAGGTTGGGACCAGACATAGAGCTGCACTGGGGGTCAGCGAAAAATCCGACTGTATCGCTTTGGTTGTATCGGAGGAGACAGGCAAGATTTCGATTGCGGAAAACGGAAAGCTGTATCGCGATTTGTCGGATGTAAATTTGAATAGAGTGCTAAAACGCAGTCTGAGAATGATTGACAAAACAAATTTATTTGAGAGTGAGGAAACCGAATGATGAAAGAAAAACCTTCTGAAACTTTCAAAATTAAAATTTTGAGTGTACTGGTCGCTTTCGGAATGTGGATTTTTGTCATGGAAAAAATTGATCCGATTATTATTCGAAGTCTTGAAGATGTCCAGATAAAACAGATAACGAATATGAAAGAGATTGAAGAGCAAGGCTTGGTACTGACTTATAATCAGCCGCTCGCGGTCAAAGTAGACCTTCGCGCACGGCGTTCCACATTGCTCAACTGCATTCGGATCACGCCGGAGATTAAAGCAAAAATTGAAAATCCGAGCGTCGGTGCTAATATGGTCACGCTCACACTCGATACGCCGTCGGGCGTGGAATACAGCTTTGAGCCGAAGAATTTTAAAATCAATTTGGAAGAAGGCGTGATTGCGGAAAAGAGCGTCGATATCGTTTTGGAAGGAACGCCGAAGGAAAATTTTGCGGTTTCGGAGATAAATATCAATAAACAAAAGGTCTATGTGGAAGGCGCCAAATCTCAAGTTGATAAGGTGGCGAATCTTCAAGGGACTCTGAGCATAGAAGGGGCAAGCAAGGATTTCAGTCTAAAGACCAAAATCGCACCGGTCGATGCAAAGGGAAGCCTTGTGGACGGTGTCAAAATTGATACGGAATATGTGATTGTCGATGTTAGAATGGAAGAGAGCAAGGAAGTGCCGGTTCGCATTCGACTGTTCGACTCATTTGACCAAGAGGTAAAGAATACCGGACTGATGCCGAGCATCGAGAATATTTTAATTACAGGAAAATCCGAAAAGATTGCTAAAGTCGATGAGATTGTCACACAAAAAATTGCGGTGTCGGCTTATAATCAAAAACCGGAGCTTGAGTTTGATCTTCAAATACCGGAGGGGATTCGAGTTTCCAATAAGAAAATTCAACTGAAAGTAGTTGAAGAAGAGCAGATGGAATATACTTTTGAAATTCCGTCGAGTGAAGTGGCTTTTACAGGAGCGATTAAAACCGAAGAAATCAAACAGGCGTTACCGCCGTTCATTTCAATAAGCTTCAAGGCGAGTAAGGAATATGAAGATTTGATTTCAACGGATTCGATAAAAATTTCAATAGATAATTCCGCAGAGCAAAAGGAGTATCCGTTTATAATCAAAACGGAATATCCAATCAATAGCTTTGCGGCAAGCCCAAACCATATAACAGTCAATGAAGGAGAGTAAAATGAAAACTTTTGAAGAAATTTTGTCCTATGCGAAAAAACTGAAGCCTAAGACGGTAGCGGTAGCTTGTGCTCATGATGAGGATGTTTTGTTATCGATTGAGAATGCGAGAAAACTCGGCGTTATCAAGGCAATACTTGTCGGCGTGAAATCGGAAATAGAATCCATTTGCAAGGCGAACGGCATCAATGCGGCGGATTATGAAATCATCGACAATGCGGATAAAGCGGAGTCGTCACATATTGCGGCGAAATTGGTTTCGGATAAAAAAGCGGATGTGTTGATGAAAGGTCTTGTGGACACTTCCATCATTCTGAAGGCGGTACTCAACAAGGAGCTTGGATTGAGAACGGGCAAACCGATTAGCCATTGTGCGGTTTTTGAAATTCCGAACTATGACCGTCTGTTCTTTGTAACGGATGCGGCGATGAATATTGCACCGGATGTGGAAACCAAAGCCGCGATCATTGAAAACTCCGTGAAATTAGCACAGGCATTAGGCATTCAAGAAGCAAAGGTCGGCGTGATTTGTGCAAAAGAAAAAGCGGATGAAAAAATGCCGGCGACTCTAGATGCTGAAATCTTGGAGAAGATGAATCAGGAGGGTAAAATCACGGATTGTATTGTAGGCGGACCGTTTGCACTCGACAATGCGATTTCGATCGAGTCGGCTCATCATAAAGGAATCGAGCACAAGGTAGCGGGGCTGTGCGATATTTTGCTGATGCCCGACATTGAAGCGGGAAATGTTTTGTATAAGTCGATTTCCTATTTCCAACCGGATGCCAACTTGGCGGGCATCATTCTCGGCGCGGCGACACCGATCGTTTTGACATCAAGAGCGGATTCAGAAGAAACTAAATTGAATTCCATTTTACTATCTGTCTTGTATGCAGATAAATTTTCAAACTAAGCGGAGGGATTATGTATAAGATTTTAGTTATTAACCCGGGTTCTACATCGACAAAAATTGCAGTTTTTGAAGATGAAACAATGGTAATGGAGAAAACTTTAAGACATTCAAACGAAGAAATTTCAAAATATGAGACAATCGCGGAGCAAAAATCTTTCAGAAAAGAAGTAATTTTGGAATCGCTGGCGGAAGCGGGAATCAATTCGCATGATTTGGATGCGGTGGTCGGACGCGGCGGATTGTTGCATCCGATGGAAGGCGGAACCTATGAAGTCAACGAAAAAATGTTGGCGGATTTAAGAGTCGGCGTGTTGGGCGAGCATGCTTCCAATCTCGGTGGAATCATCGCGAAAGAAATTGCGGATACGGCGGTCGTACCGGCATTTATCGTAGACCCGGTCGTCGTCGATGAGATGAGCGAGGTGGCAAGAATTTCGGGAATACCGGAAATTGAAAGAATGTCCATTTTCCATGCATTGAATCAAAAGGCGGTGGCAAGACGCTATGCGAAATCCATCGACAAAGCATATAAGGATGTCAATGTCATCGTAGCGCATTTGGGCGGCGGCGTTTCCGTCGGAGCGCATCAAAAAGGACGAGTTGTCGATGTGAACAACGCACTGGATGGAGACGGACCGTTTTCACCGGAGCGAGCAGGCGGTTTGCCGGTAGGACAATTTTTGAAATTGGCAAACTCCGGCAAGATGAGTACCGATGAACTTAAAAAACGCTTGAAAGGAAATGGCGGAATCGTTGCATATCTCAATACGAACGATGCGAGAGAAGTAGAGCAGAAGATTGCCGACGGCGATAAGCAGGCGGAGCTTGTATATTCCGCGATGGCATATCAGGTAGCGAGAGAAATCGGAGCCTGTGTTGCGGTTTTGGACGGCGATGTGGATGCCATCATTCTCACCGGAGGAATTGCATATTCGCAACTGTTCACCGAAATGATTAAGAAGAAAGTAGAGAAGCTTGCAAAATTCGTTGTCTATCCGGGAGAGGACGAAATGATTGCATTGGCGGAAGGTGCAATTCGAGTTCTGAATAAAGAAGAAGAGGCAAAAGAATACATTGGAAAATAATCAGAAAGTAAATGTAACAAAAGATAAAAGAATACGAATTGTCGTCGGACATTACGGCAGCGGAAAAACCGAATTCTCGGTCAACTATGCAATCAAATTGGCGAATATCAAAGCGGAGACTAAAAATGAAGAAATGCAGGTTGCGATTGCCGATTTGGATGTTATCAATCCATATTTTCGCTCCAGGGAGAAGGAAGAAATGTTGGACAGACATGGCATCATCTCACATTCCAGTGTGCTTCGCAACTCGGCACTCGACTTGCCGGCGATTTCCGCGGATTTGAGCGTGCCGATTTTGGATGAGCAATATCAATATGTAATGGATGTCGGCGGTGATGAGCTTGGCGCGCGAGTGCTCGGCTCAATGCATCAGGTAATTGAGAAATATCCTTACGACATGTTTATGGTCATCAATGCCAATCGAGAATATACGGTCGATGTGAACGATGTTATCAAATACATTCGTGAAATCGAAGGCGCAAGCAAATTATCGGTGACGGGACTGGTAAGCAATACGCATTTGCTTTGGGACACTTCGACGGAAGATATTCTCAAGGGCTGTGAGCTCGTTAAAAAAGTGAGCGAGCAGACGGGTATTCCGGTAAAATATGTCGTGTATCCGAGTCGATTGGATATTTCATCGATTGAAAATCAAATTGAGTATAATCTTTTCTCCATCGATATGATAATGAGAGAAGATTGGATGTGATTATCGGACAAAAGTCTTATAATAAATCTTCCAATGGGATTTTCTCATTGGAAGAAACATCATTTTTTAACGAATGGAGGTTAAAATGGCTAAGGGAAAAGTAACTTTTAATCAGGAGAAGTGTAAAGGGTGCGCTCTTTGTACAACCGGCTGTCCGGTCAACATTGTGGTTATTGATAAAGAAACCATCAATAATAAAGGATACAATGTTGCAACGGTAAAAGAAATGGAAAAATGCATTGGCTGCGCGAATTGTGCAACTATGTGCCCGGACGGAGTAATCACTGTAGAAAGGATGTAATTATGGCTAAAGTACTTATGAAAGGCAATGAGGCAGTTGCAAAAGCTGCTATTGAGGCGGGATGTAATTTTTTTGCGGGATATCCGATAACACCGCAAAATGAGATTCCGGAATATATGTCCAGAGAGCTGCCTTTGCGTGGCGGCGCATTTGTTCAAGCGGAATCTGAAATCTCCGCCATCAATATGGTTTATGGAGCGTCCGGTGCGGGAGCAAGAGCGATGACATCTTCATCATCACCGGGTATCGCGCTGAAACAGGAAGGAATTACCTATATTGCGGGAGCGGAACTTCCGGCAGTTATCGTGAATATGATGCGTGGGGGTCCGGGATTGGGAAGTATCCAACCGGCACAATCCGATTATTATATGTCTACTCGAGGTGGAGGAAATGGAGACTACCGACACATCGTTTATGCGCCGGCTTCCATTCAAGAAGCGGTGGACATGGTTCAGGAAGCATTTGATGTAGCGGATTATTATCGCATGCCGGTTATGGTAGTTGCCGACGGTATGATTGGACAGATGATGGAAGCGGTGGAATTCAGAAAACCGCCTGCTCGCGAACTCAAAGAGAAAACTTGGGCATCGACCGGAACAAAGGGTGAGAGAAAACCGAATATCATCAACTCGCTTTATTTGCAAGCGCCGGATTTGGAGCAGCACAACCTGATGCTTGAGCGCAAATATAAAACGATTGAAGAAAACGAAGCAAGATTTGAAAACTATATGGTGGAGGATGCGGAAATTGTGTTGGTAGCTTACGGTACCACTGCGAGAATTGCGCGAAACGCCGTTGTAAAATTAAGAGAAAAAGGTGTGAAGGCGGGACTGATTCGTCTAAAAACACTATGGCCATATCCGATAAAAGCATTTGAAAATTTGGTTGCCAAAAATATGCTTTGTGTTGAAATGAGTATGGGTCAGATGGTGGAAGATGTTAAGCTTGCCGTAGAATGTAAAATTCCTGTTCATTTTACAGGTCGTGTGGGCGGAATGATTCCGGAGCCTTCGCAAATTGTCGAAGTAGCAATGAAGATTGTAGGAGGTGCAAAATAATGGCAGTTGTATTTGAAAGAACACAGGGTTTAACAGATATGGTCACTCACTACTGTCCGGGATGTACTCATGGTATCATTCACCGATTGGTAGCTGAGGTATTGGTAGAGATGGGCGAGCTTGGAAATGCCATCGGGGTTGCACCGGTAGGTTGCTCGGTTCTCGCATACAAATATTTTAACTGCGACATGCAGGAAGCGGCGCATGGTCGTGCACCGTCTTTGGCAACCGGAATCAAAAGAACTTTGCCGAACAATATCGTCTTCACATATCAGGGAGACGGAGACCTCGCATCCATCGGTACCGGAGAGATTATTCACGCGGTGGCGAGAGGCGAGAAGTTTACAACCATCTTTGTCAACAATGCAATCTACGGAATGACCGGCGGACAGATGGCACCGACAACTTTGATTGGACAAAAGAGTACCACTTCACAAGACGGTCGTGACCCGGTGAAGAACGGTTTTCCGATTCGTATGGCGGAAATGATTGCGACATTGGATGGCGCAGCTTTTGTTGAAAGAGTGTCCGTAGATACTCCGGCGAATGTTCGAAAAGCGAAAAATGCAATCAAAAAAGCATTCCAAGTTCAAAAAGACGGCCTCGGATTCTCCATGATAGAAGTTCTTTCCACTTGTCCGACCAACTGGGGAATTCCGCCGGTAATGGCATTGCAGTGGCTAAGAGATAATATGATTCCATACTATCCGATTGGAAATTACAAACAACCAAATGCGGAAGGAGGCAAATAATATGGAAAAGCGAATTATTTGTGCAGGATTCGGTGGACAGGGTGTAATGTCCATGGGACAGTTATTGGCTTATGCGGGAATGCTGGAAGATAAAAATGTATCCTGGTTGCCTTCTTACGGACCGGAGATGCGTGGAGGAACGGCAAACTGCTCCGTTATCGTGGCGGATGAAGAAATCGGCTCGCCGGTAATTACTGATGATGCGGATATCGCCATCATTATGAATCTGCCTTCGCTTCTTAAATTTGAAAAAGATGTGAAGCCGGGTGGAAAAATATTCGTCAACGAATCATTGATTTCGAAAAAAGTTGATAGAACCGATGTGGATGTATTCTATATTGATGCCAACCGAATTGCAGCGGATATCGGAAATGATAAGGCGGCAAATCTTGTTATGCTCGGTGCGGCGCTTGGAAAAGATAATATTGTGGACTCCGAATCGATTTTGGAAGCATTCAAAAAAGTTTTCGGACCGTCCAAAGAGAAATACATTCCTCAAAACAGAGAGGCATTAAAACAAGGAGCGGAATCTGCAAAATAATGGGTAAATATTTTGGAACAGATGGAGTAAGAGGAGTGGCTAATGTTGAGCTCACTCCTCAACTTGCATATAAAATAGGAAGAGCCGGCGTTTTTGTGTTGCAAAAGTACAGTCGGCACAAAGAAACAAAGACAAGGGTAATTATCGGAACGGATACCAGAATATCCAAAGACTTGCTTCTCAGTGCGGTGGCATCGGGAGCGATGAGCATGGGCGCGGATGTAATTGATATGGGCGTTGCGCCGACACCGGCGGTTGCCTATGCGACAAAAAAATGTTGTGCGGATGCGGGCATCGTTATTTCGGCATCACACAATCCGATGGAATATAACGGAATCAAATTTTTCGATTCCAACGGACTGAAATTGGACGATAACATCGAGCTTGAAATCGAAGAGTTCATCGACAATATGGATAAGATTGATGAAGAAATTTCCGGCGAGCGAGTAGGACGCTTTCTTCCGGATAATAAAATAGATGCCTACAAAGAGTTTTTGTGCAAATTTGAAAAAATCGACCTGAAAGGGCTGAATATAACATTGGACTGCGCTCATGGCGCGGCATATCAAATCGCGCCGGAAATATTTGAAAAATTGGGTGCAACCGTTTTTGTCATCAACAATCAACCGGATGGAACCAATATCAACAAGAATGCAGGCTCAACGCATGTGGAAGGTCTGATGGAGGCGGTGCGCAAAAATAAATCCGATATCGGATTGGCATACGATGGCGATGCTGACCGTTTGATTGCGGTCGATGAAAAAGGCGAAGCGGTCGATGGCGACAGAATCATGCTGATTTGTGCGAAGTATCTCAAAGAGAACAATGCGTTGAAAAACAACAAATTGGTTGTGACCGTCATGAGCAATCTCGGACTTCATACAGCAGCGAAAGAATTAGGAATTGAAATCGAAACGACTGCGGTCGGCGACCGATATATTTTGGAAAGAATGCTTGAGAAAGATTATTCTTTCGGCGGAGAGCAATCCGGTCATATGATATTTTTGAACTACAATACGACGGGAGATGGAATTTTGTCATCGCTGATTTTATCTAAAATCGTCAAAGAAAGCGGAAAAAAACTCAGCGAATTGGCACAGATAATGCAAATCTATCCGCAGGTGTTGGTCAATGCGAAAGTATCCAATGCTAAAAAATTGGAATATCAAACCCATCCTGAAATCCAAAAAGATATTCAAGATTTGGAGAAGAAAATGGATGGAAAGGGTCGTGTGCTCATTCGACATTCCGGTACGGAGCCTTTGGTTCGTGTAATGCTCGAAGGACAGGACATTCAAGAAATTACAAAAAATGCCGAGGAGTTGGCGCATAAAATCGAGCAACTTTTGGCATAACAAAAAACCGTTCCTACAAACTACAAAAGGACTTTGAAAAATATGAACGGAAAAAGCCTAACGGATGAACGCTGTTTCAACGCTCACAGTTAGGCTTTTTTGTTAATTAAATTGACCCTCGTAAGTTTTCATGCTTTTTATATATTTGCTTGGGATTGCCGGAACATAGTAGATGCCGTAGGATTGCAATCGCCAATCGGTGATTTTTCCGTCATGACTCTCTTGCGGCAATTTTACATAAAAGCAATAAAACGGAATCCAATATTCGATATAGGGAACGGTGACATAATGGATGTCGATGGCGGCAATTTCACTTTTTGAGGTGACCGGATAGGGTACGGAGCTCACATATTTTCCCAGTCTCAAAAGTTTACTCGCTTTTTGCCGGGAGATGACGGGATAATTGCCGACGAGCTCCAGAGATTTCGTATAATCGTCCAATGAGATATATGTGGAAGGTTCATCCGTCGATGGAGAAAAGGAAGCCCTTTTCAAATTATAGTTTACGATGCTTTCGGCAACATTTTTCCCTTCATCATAGAGATAATATTCGCGCGAAAATTCCGCATAAATATTGTAATCTCCGAAGGTTGCTTTTTTAGGATTTTTAAAACCCGTCAAAAAAGCGTATTTCTCAGCGAGATAATCGAGGGATTTTTCGGCATCACGCTGCGATAAGGTGCTTCGATAAAAATTATATCCTTCGGGGATGATTTTTTTCTCATAATGAAGTCTCTTGCTTCCGTCCGCTTCAATTTTAATTTCCAATTTTTCATCATCATATTTTGCTGTTAAATAATTCGCTTTATTTG
The DNA here is from genome assembly GCA_041853585.1 of Filifactoraceae bacterium. GTDB lineage: Bacteria > Bacillota > Clostridia > Peptostreptococcales > Filifactoraceae > JAUNKE01. Next base: position 10,111 of record JBGZSM010000032.1, on the reverse strand, counting down.
CAGGAGCGTCTGAAGCGTAGCTCTCGAACTCAATATTTTTTGTTTGAATGCCAAGCTTGCTCTCAAGATTTTTCAGCTCGGACAACAATGCTTTGCGCTCGACACCTACCGGAATATATCCTTTGGTTTTGTTAAACTGCAAATTTCGATAGACGGGCAACTTCTCAATCGTTATTGACGGATTCCAAGGGCCTTGGATATAGCTTTGGTCGATATGATAATGCTCTATGGCGGCATATCCCATTCCATCAAAAAATCGCTCGCTCATCAATGAAATCGCCGGTAAATTTTCGTCGCCAACTTCTTCCGACCTTTGTGACTCTTCGTTGGAATCCTTTGGATTTTGCCGCTCCTCTTTATCGACTTCCTTCGGGGTCTGCGAAATCGGCGGCGGATTTTCTGCGGCTGTTTCTTTCTTTGGAATTTGTATAAAATGCTGCAGGCTCAAAACCAAAAGACATAGGCAGGCGACCGCTGCGGTGATTTTCAAAATTACATTCTTTCGCCGATGTTCTTTTTCGCTGATGGAAAGTAATTCTTCATCCGCATTTCCAATCAGTTCAAATAAATCTTCCTTTTTCATATCATTCCCTCGCTTTCCAAATAGTTACGAAGTTTTTGGCGCGTTCGTGATAAAATAACGAGTACATTACTTTCTTGGAGTGCATAGCGCTCGGCAATTTCTTTTGTTTTTTCTACAAAGAAATATCGGCGCAAAAAGATATTTCGCTCACGCAAAGGAAGAGCTCGCAGGAAACGGTTGATGTATTCCTGCATCTCTTCGGCTAAAAGTTCTTCATCGACTGACGCGGAACTCGGGATACAATTTTCCAGCTCGTCCAAGACCAGCGCCATTTCGCCGCCTCTTTTTTGGCTATGCTTCCATCGGAATTTGTCAAATGCCAAATTTCGAGTGATTTTTGCTAAAAAGGATTTAAAACAAGAGGGTTTTGTCGGCGGAATCGAATTCCAAACGCGCAGATAAGTATCGGCGGTGCATTCTTCGGCATCTTCGTACAGATTAAGAATTCGCAGCGCAATGTTGAAACAATAGGCATGATATTTATTTTGCGTTTGCGCTATCGCATCTTCATTTCGGCTCCAGTATAGAGCGATGATTTCCTGATCCGTCATAAATCCTCCTTCCCGAAAATTTGAAAAGAAGTAAACTTCTATATGTAAAGACGAAAAAAATTCCAAGTTCTAACAATTATTTTACAAAATAAATGTTGTTTCGGCAACTTTTGATTGTAGGCTTAAGCCTGTTTTGCGATTGTGATGCTTTGGCAAAACAAATCATAACAACCTTTGGAAGGGTGGTTATGATTCTTTCTCGCGAAAATTTGATACTTCAAATCCTATTTCTAAGCTGGATTTTCATATTAAAACTCATAGAAAAAACAGTTGTCAACTTTTTTCTAATGGATTTTATTATAAATTGTATTACCAAGTGGGATTTCAAAATCGAATGGTTATTGCAACAAACAAAGCTTTCTGCTTTTCGGATTTTCGTTGTTCGTTTTCTATACAAACAAAAAACCTCCAAAGCGATTGGAATTGAACTCGCTTTAGAGGTTATTTTCAGCTTTGATGTTTTTGAAATATTACTTGCAGGGTATGCCAACTCAATGTGGCGCATTTGATTCGCGCGGGAAGATGAGCGGTGGATTCGAGCAATCCGGCATCGCCGATGCTTTCCAGTTCTTCTTCGCTGACTTCTTCCTGTTTCATCATTTTGAAAAAGGTGTTGATTTTTTCCTGCGCTTCCTGCACCTTCGTCCCTTTTACCAAATCGATCAGCATGGCGGTCGATGCGGTTGAAATCGCACATCCGCTTCCGATGAAGCTGATATCTTCCACGATGTCTTCGTCATTGATTTTGACAAGCAAAGTGATATCATCCCCGCAGCTTGCATTATGTCCGCGCTCGGCAAAGTCCGGTGACTCCATTTCGTAATTGACATCTTTTCGAGCGCTGTATTCCAATATCGTCTGTTGATAGAGATTTTCTAAATTCATATCGAAAACACTTCCTTTACCTTTTTTAATCCTTCGAGCAATGCGGCAATATCCGATTCGTCATTGTAGATGCTGAAGCTTGCTCGGCAACAGGATGCGATGCCCAAGTATTTCATCAGCGGTTGTGCACAATGATGTCCGGAGCGTACCATCACGCCGTAGCCGTCCAAAATATATGCGCTGTCATGGGAATGAACTCCTTTGACATTGAAAGCCAAAACACCCGCTTTTTTCAAATTCTCGTGATGATATATTTCGATGTAGTCCAACTTTTTGAGTTCATTATAAGCGAGCGTGAGCAGTTTTTCCTCATGTTTCGCCAATTGCTCATAGCCGACTTCTTCAATAAAATCAATCGCCGCGCCGAGACTGACGATGGAGCCGACATCCTTGGTTCCCGCTTCGAGTCGATGTGGAAGCTCGGCAAAAACGGTTTGCTGCTCCTCGACATAATCAATCATATCGCCGCCGAATAGGAAAGGGGACATGGCGCTGAGCAATTCCTTCTTTCCATAAAGAACGCCGACGCCCATCGCCGCAAAAATTTTGTGTCCGGAGAATGCCAAAAAATCCGTTTGGATATCACCGACTTGATGTCTGAAATGTCCAATGGATTGTGCGGTATCCAGCAAAGTGACGGCGCCTTGTTTTTTTGCCAAGGCAATCACTTCTTCAAAAGGCTGTCTGACCCCGGTCGCATTAACGACCGCGGAGATGGAAACCAATTTGGTTTTGTTGTTCAATTTGCTTTTATAATCTTCCAGGTCGAGCTGACCGTCTTTGTCCAAATAAATATAGCGAATGACAGCGCCCGTTTTTTCAGCCACCATCTGCCAAGGAACAATATTGGCGTGATGATTGGAGATACCGAGCAGTATCTCATCGCCTTCTTTTAAATTATCCAGTCCATAGCTATATGCCACAAGGTTGATGGCTTCCGTCGTATTTTTCGTGAAGATGATTTCTTCCTTGTTTTTCGCGCCGATAAAATTTTTGACCTTATCCCGCACTTTCTCAACGGCTTGTTCCGATTCGACGGCAAGACGATGAGAGCCACGACCCGGATTGCCGTTGATGTTTTCGTAATAATTTGTGATGGCATCAATGACTTGCTGTGGTTTTTGAGAGGTTGCTCCCGTATCCATATAGTGATTTCCCGATTGGTTGAAAATAGGGAATAGACTTCTATAATTCATATTATTCCTTTCCGGCTCTACGAAATTCGCTGATTGAGTTCTTGTAGAAGAAGATTTTTAGTATTCTCATGGTCGATATTATCCAAAATCGGACGGAAAGAGGATTCGACAATCACTTTGCGTGCTTCTTTTTCCGGAATTCCTCGACTCATCAGATACATCAATTTGCTTTCGTCAATTTTTCCCACCGATGCGTAATGTTCACCGATAACATTATCTTCATCACAAAAGAGGGTAGGGATGGAATGCGATTCGATGGTTTTGTCCAACAAAATATCGAAACTTCCTTCTCGACCGAGCGAGCCCGATGAACCTTTTTCAAAATAAATATTTCCGCGGAACACTTTGACCGCCTTGTCCATTACCGCGCCGCAGCCGTTGATTTGTCCTTCGGTTTGCTTTCCGCGGAAAATTACGGTATAGGCGAGGTCAACCTTTCTTTCGCCGTCCGCTAAATAGGCGGGTACGGTTTCAATGGTGGAGCGATGTCCGTTCAAATACGAAGTGGAGCTTGCCACATTGACTTTTGCGCCGAATTCTGCGGAATAATATTTGACAGCGGCATTGTCCGCAACATTGAAATCGGTGAAATCGCAGTTGTAGCTTTCCAAATTCAAATTTTGGATTCTCGATAATTTCAAATCGGCATAAGGATGTGCGATTACTTTAAGCACCGAGTTTTTATATACTTCAGATTGGTCGGCGCTCTTGTAATGAATAATAATGCTCGCACTTGCACCTTCTTCAATTTCAATAATGCTCAAATCCAAGAGCTGATAATTCTTCTCGCTCAATTCAAACTCGATATAGATAGGTTCTTGCAATTTGGCATTTTTATCCACCTTGAGATAAAAGCCTTGATTATGCAAGGAGTAAACTTCTTGTTGATAGAACACATCCAGTCCGTATCGATTTTCGTCAAAATTGATGGAAGTCATATTTTCAATTTTTGTACCGACTTCCTGAATCGTCAATCCATGTTGTTTTGCATTTTCAATTTTAATACCGTCAAATTCAACAAAACCCTGCGCGCTTTTTCCCTGAAAATCGATACGATTCCAAAAGGGTGCTTTGTTTTGTGCATACTCTTTATAATATTTTTGACGAAATGCCGGAGCATCCAGCTTTTCAATTATTCTCTCTAACATCTAACCCACCGTTCCTTCAAGCTCAATTCGTATCAGATTGTTCAATTCTACTGCGTATTCCAATGGAAGCTCCTTGGAAATCGGCTCGACAAAACCTTTAATAATCATCGCCTTTGCTTCCATCTCGCTAATTCCGCGACTCATCAGATAGAAAATAGCATCATCGCTGATACGACCGATTTTTGCCTCATGTCCGATGTCGATGTCATCCGTATTCACCGTAATAATTGGAATGGTGTCCGATTTTGAAATATCATCCAGCATCAACGATTCACAATTTACGCTCGATTTGCTGCCGTGAGCGTTTTTGGTTGCTTTAAGCAATCCGCGATACATCGCCGTTCCGCCGTTTTTTGAGATGGATTTGCTGTGCACATTTGAAATCGTATTCGGTGCGGCATGAATCACTTTCGAGCCGGTATCCAAATATTGTCCGCTCGATGCAAAGGTGACACCGACAAAATCCGAGACGGCGCCTTCTCCGCGAAGAATACTCATCGGATAAAGCATGGTTGCCCGAGAGCCGAAAGAGCCCGAAACCCATTCAATCGTACCGCGCGCATCCACGACCGCTCGCTTGGTATTGAGATTATACATATTGCGTGACCAGTTTTCAATCGTTGAATAGCGAAGTTTCGCACCTTCTTTTACAAAGAGCTCGACTGCGCCGGCATGCAATGCGTTCTTTTGATATTTCGGTGCGGAACATCCCTCGATAAAATGAAGGTCCGCGCCTTCTTCCACAATGATAATCGTGTGCTCAAACTGTCCGGCCTCTGCCGCATTCAATCGGAAGTAAGACTGAATCGGCATCGGAACTTTCACACCTTTCGGCACATAGACGAAAGTGCCGCCCGACCATACCGCGCCGTGAAGAGCCGCAAATTTATGGTCTTGCGGACGGATCAATGTCATAAAATATTCTTTGACCAAGTCTTCGTGATGACGAAGTGCGGTTTCAATATCCGTATTGATGACGCCGAGAGCCTCCAGTTCTTTGTTGACGCTGTGGTAAACCACTTCCGAGTCATACTGCGCGCCGACTCCCGAAAGCGAAGTTTTTTCCGCTTGAGGAATTCCCAATCGCTCAAATGAATTTTTAATGTACTCAGGTACATCGTCCCAGTTATCACTCATACGCTGAGCATCGGGCTCCAAATAATAAATGATGTCGTCCATATCCAAATCGCTCAAATCCGCACCCCATGTAGGCATCGGTTTTGAGTTGTAGATTTCCAATGAGCGCAAACGATAGTTCAGCATCCACTCCGGCTCATTTTTGTTGGCGGAGATTTTGCGAATGGTTTCTTCGGTCAATCCCTTGCCGGTGGAATACTTGTGTTTCATCTCATCTTTGATGTCATAAACGCCGCGCTCAATATCCGCGACATAGGTTTTCTTTCTTACTTCAATATTTTCCATCGATTACTCCTCAACTACACGCTCGCCGAATTCCGCTTCATACTCTTTACGAAAACGCTCAAAGCCGTTTTCCTGAATTTCTTTTGCAATTTCCACGCCGCAGGTTTTATAAATTTTTCCGTTAATCATCACATGCACAAAATCCGGTTTGATATAGTCAAGCACCTTATCATAATGTGTAATGATAAGCAGCGAGTTGTTTTCATTTTTCAATTTGCCGACACCTTCAAACACGATTTTGGTTGCATCGACATCGAGTCCGGAGTCGGTCTCGTCCAAAATCGCAAGTTTCGGCTCCAATACGGAAAGCTGGAGAATTTCGTTCTTCTTTTTTTCTCCACCCGAAAAACCGACATTCAAATGACGGCTTGCATAGCTTTCATCAATGCCGAGTGCCTGCATCTTTTTCTTCAATTCTTTGTTAAATCCTAAAATCGATTGTTTTTTTCCGGTGACGGATTCTTTTGCCGTTCTCAAAAAATCTTCCACGCTCAGTCCCGGGATTTCAAGCGGATATTGGAAGGAGAGGAACAGCCCTTTGCGAGCACGCTCGTCAACCGACATCTCTACAATATCTTCGCCTTCGAAAAGAATTTCGCCGCCATCCACTTCGTAAACGGGATTTCCAATCAGCGTTCCGGCAAGCGTCGATTTACCGGCACCGTTTGGCCCCATAATCACATGAACTTCGCCAACATTTATGCTAAGACTCACGCCTTTAAGAATTTCTTTGTCATCCACCTTAGTTTTCAAATCATTAATCTTTAATAGATTCATACATACCTCACATTTTAATTCCGATTAAATTACTATGAATTATATACAAAAAAATTTGTATAAGTCGATACAATTATATGCTTTTAGCGAAATAATTGCAATAGGCAACACAAAAAAAGTTACTTTTTTTGGTTAATTTTGCAAGAAAAAAAGTTTTTATAAAACTTGTTGTGTTCTGATATTCAAAACTAACTTTCAATATTTGGGGACAATCCTTCATATTCAAAATAAAACTTTGAAATTTAGGACCAAGTTTTGAAATCCAAGCCGGATTCCACATTTTGAAAAAATAAATTCAGCTGTTCGTGCAAAAACCTATCGTTACTAACCTAATATTTATCTTTTATACCCTTTTGCTTATCCGAATAATCAACAACAATTTTGTGAAAAAATAGAGAAAGGAAGGTCTGATACCAAGAGACATTATGGTATAATAAATCTGAAAGCGAATTGAGTTAAAACAAATATCCTATGAGGTGGTATGAAAGATATAACCCGGATACCAATGTATGGATTTATTGTCATAAAAAATTCAAAATGCAGGATTCAATTCTAAAAATGGAACATACGATTTTGAAAAAGCAAAGCGAAATCAGAATTCAAATCATCGGAGAAGTTCTGCCAATGCAATTTGAAGATTAAAATCGGAGAATCAACAGGAAATTTGAAAAACGAGAGAACAAATTCAGAACGAAAACTCCAAATCATAATGAAGCATATTATCAATCAAATCATTTCCTATTTGCGAGAAAATCATCAGGAGGTGAACAGTATTGAAAAGAATTAAAGCGACAAGTTTGGTGGCAGTTTTTCAGGTAAAGGATATCGAGGCGTCGATTGCTTGGTACAAAAAATGGCTTGGCGAGCCGGATATTATTCCGATGGAAAATACGGCGGAATATAAAATCGGCGAGAGCGCTTGGTTGCAATTATCCGCTGAGGAATTTGACAAAGCGGGGAGCGGCGCGGTGGTTATCGGTGTTGATGATGTCAAGCAATGTAAAAAGGTTTTGGATGAGCAGGGGATTGAAACGGGAGATATCATGGATTATGAAGTAGTGTTGGTTCTCGATATTTACGATATCGACGGCAATCAAATATCCTTTGCACAGGAAATGGAATTTTAGTCCGGTAGTAAAACAAAAAATGAAATCCAAAAGAGATTCTTATAGAGAAAAGAGGAAGTATATCGTACTTCCCCTTTGTTATTTCAAATTTCGCTGAATCAAAAATTGAGATCAAGCGTTTTTATTTCTCGAGTTTTATAATCATTTCGCAATGCGGCGTGTTTGGAAATTGGTCAACACCGACATAGGATTTTATCCGATAGCCGTGATTTTTGAATTTGGCAAGCTCCGTCGCCAAGGCTTTCGGATTGCACGATACATAGATGATTTCTTTTACACCGAAGGAGAGCACATCTTCAATCGCTTTGGGATGCATTCCGCTTCGTGGCGGGTCGAGCAAAATGATATCGGGCTTTGTGGAAAGTCCGGACACGACATCTTTGACATCGCCGGCGATATAGTGAGCATTTGTGATTTGGTTGAGCTTGCAATTTTCATTCGCCATTTGCACGGCTTCCTCGATAATTTCAACTCCGATGACCTGATTGACTTTGGAAGAAGCCAAAATGCCGATTGTGCCGGTTCCGCTGTATAGGTCAAACAGAATTTTGTCTTCGGATTCGTCGAGCAAATCCAGTACAACTTGATACAATGTTTCGGCGCAGGCGGAATTTGTCTGAAAGAAGGAGAAGGGCGAAATTTTGAATTTCAGTCCCAACAATTCTTCATAAAAATAGTCGTTCCCATGAAGAATCTCCAGCTTGTCGCAAAGAACGGCATCGGAAAGCGAATCGTTGATTGTGTGTAAAATGCTCACGATTTTCGCATCGGTTTTGAGCGAGAGCAGAATTTGCACATATTCGCTCAAATCCAAATCAAGCTGTGATGTAGTAACGAGGTTGACCATCAGCTCATCGGTGTGATGTCCTTTGCGCACGACAAGATGGCGCAAAAAACCTTCATGCGAAAGCACTTTGTAGAAGGGGATATTTTGCGCTTTGAAATAATCGACGGTACTGCGAATGATTTTCCGGTAGTCCTCATCGACAATCAAACAGCTATCGACGGTTGTAACCGAATTGCTCTTGTTTTTCATATGCATGCCGAGTGAAAGGGGAGCATCTTTTTCTTCGTTGCCGAAAGTAAATTCCATTTTGTTTTTGTATCCGAGATGCTTTGGGCTCGGCAACACATCGATGTCGGTGATTTCGTCATGATGATATTGTGCAAAAAGTCTTTCGAGCTGCGCAGCTTTGATTTTGAGCTGCTCCTCATATCTTATCGGAAGGGTGCTGCATCCGCCGCAGATGCCGAAATGCTCGCAGGTGTTTTCGGTTTCGAGCGGCGATTTTTCAACGACGGACAAAATCTTTCCTTCAATTTTATTTTTTCGAATCTTTTTGACCATAATACGAACTTTTTGGTTCGGGATACCGCCTTTGAAGGATATTTTTTTGTCCTCGTGAAAGCCGAAGCCTTCTCCGCCGAAGTCAATATCTTGTACCGTCAGTTCAATTTGTTCTCTTTTTTTCATACATTCTCCATATTCAACGATTGAGAAAATTTCTCTTCCTATTATATACCTTTTATATTTCTTTGATTATCTTTTTGAAAAAGCGATGCGATTTCCGATTCGCTCAGCTCACGCACTTTGCCAAGCGCAAGTTCGGAATCCAAAACGAGATTTCCCATCTGCACTCTTTTGAGAAAAAGTACCTTCATGCCGATATCGGCAAACATTCGTTTGACCTGATGAAATTTGCCTTCCTGAATCACGACATGGCAATGGGAATGATTGTGTTCATCGATTTTCAGTATTTCCAAAACGGCGGGCATAGTTCGATATCCGTCATCCAAGGTAATGCCTTGTGCAAAATGCTCAATATGTGAAGCCTGCAAAATATTATCGACGATGGCAAAATATTTTTTGTCAATATGCTTTTTCGGCGATAGAAGCTCATGTGCCAACTGCCCGTCATTCGTTAAAATGAGCAAGCCTTCGGTGTCCTTGTCGAGTCGCCCGACGGGAAAGATATCAAAAATTTGATATTCATCGGGCAAGAGGTCGATGACGGTCTGATGTTGGTTGTCGAAAGTTGCGGAGATTACATCTTGCGGCTTGTTCATCAGCAGATAGACATATTTTCGGTAATGGACGACTTCTTCGTCAAAATGCACGATGTCTTTCTCGGTGTCCACGATGCGCGCGCTGTTTTTTTCGATATGATTGTTGAGACGAATGCGCCCCATTTTTGCATATTTTTTAATTTCATTTCGACTGCCGATGCCCATATTGGAGAGCAATTTGTCGATACGAATCTTTGACATTATAATAATCTCCAGTTTTGATTGTATAAATTTTTTGCCACTTTGTTTTTGACTTTGACGAGTCCGAGCGGATATTCATCCACACAGACGACATGGTATCCGTCGGGCAAATCCAAGTCGATGGTTTCGCATCGCAAATATTTGTAAAGCAAAG
>JBGZSM010000031.1:0-27539 GCA_041853585.1 Filifactoraceae bacterium | reverse complement strand
TTTTGTACCCAATTTCATTTAGTATCAGCATTTTTTCTGTTTCATGAACGGGAATAGTAACTATTTTATGCGCCTAATCGGTTGGATTAAAAAAGGGAGCTGCGGCAGAATGAAAAAATCTCATTCTGCAACAGCTCCTTCAGTAGAATATAGTTTATATCACTCTAATACTAATACCTAATACTCTACAGAAAAATTATTCTTTTTCCTTTCTTATGGAACGGAGGAACGGTGGGGTCACCGTTCCCTACAAGGTGAGAAACAAAGAACAGTTATTCAAAATATAAACTGCTGATAACTCTGTTTTTTAATAGGTTTTAGTATAACATAAATATATCTGCTCTGCTATCATAAAACAAAAAAACTTCCTTTATAATATAAAATCATTACAAAGGAAGTTTTTAAAGATTTAGTTTTGCTCCGACGGCACTTGTTTCCAATATTTTTTCAAAATATCTTGCACCGCCATCGGTTTTTTATAAATCGCCTGATTCCATGAAATCTTGTTGTCCTTACTGTATTTCGTCATCGCTTGAATCAGCCTTTCAATTTCTTGCGCCTCAATCCGTTTTCCATCCGCATGGATTGCATCAACACGATAGCTCTTGCCGACATACCAATTTTTTATCGTAACCGTATCGCCGGTTTTTACATTGGCAATCACCATATCCTTCCCGCTTTTTTTGAAAACCAAATCGAGCGGATTATGAGTAAAATATATTTCGTCAAACTGCTCCACATCATCGGAGAAATTGTTGATGATGTCATTCCCGTGATTTTTGCCGAAGAAATAAATATCATCTCCGGAGTTGCCATACAAGGAATCGTCACCTACGCCGCCATCGAGCAAATCCCCATCAGCTCCTCCGGCGAGCAAATCCTTGCCGCCGAATCCGAACACATCATCATCCCCTTCATGAGCGTAAATTATATTATTCTTCTCATTACCGAGTATATTCTCGGAACTTGCAACAACATCTTGAGGAACTAGGATTCTTTGGGTCTCATTCGGTGAAATCGCATCCGGGTTCAAATAGATATTCATTATCCGCCCATGAAAAATAGCGCGTCCCTGCAATTCATTTTCGATAAGATAGCTTGCAAATACACCGTCCAAAGTAGCATCTCCGGGATGGTAATCCACCCCGTACAAGCATCGGGAGAGTTCTTTCAACTCTTTTAATTCATAATAACTCTCCCTTGCACTCAATCTCTTACTGTATTCAAGCGCTTTGTCCAAATCGATTTCTTTATTGTTGTTCAAAAGAAAAGAGTAATGTGTTTGAAACATCAGCGAGCCGTAAAGCATATTATATATTCTTTGATACTCGTAGTATAAATAAGAATCATACATAACAATTGCTTGGTCCCTCATATTCTCGACAAAATGATATCCCACAAATTTTTCAAAAATATACAGCTCGCGAACCTGTACAGATTCGTCAAACATTTCCTGACTTCCGCTCCACTGTACCAAAAGCTCTCTAAAAATAAACTCTCTTTTTTGAGCATCCTTCTCCTTCATAAATTGAAGGAGCAGAGATTTTATTTTTCCGCTTTTATCACGCATCATCGCCTGATGAAGCGAATGCACCCGACCGTAACTTCGGATATTCGGAAGCTTTAAAATATCTTCCGACACTTCCAGCAAGTCGGTTTCTTTGGTATCCATACGACTTTTTAACGGCAGAATCTCAAATATCTTTCTCACCTCTCCGCTCGTTGTAACATATTCACCGGCACCTGAAATCCAATTTTCATTTTTATCCGGTTTTTTCATATCGGAAAGCGAAACTTTGATATGCTCAACACCCAGCTCATGAAGGCTTTTAAGTTCGCCGGAATCCGAAATCGCATCTTGATTTGAATCCACCCAAATTTTCAGCATCCCAAAATTCTCGTCACTTGAGCTTAGCACTTTGTCTTTATTTGAGTCCAAGTCATTCAGCGCCGCTAAAGCATTTTTTTCCATTTCGCCGCCGGCAAGTGTTAGCTGAGCGCCGACCAGCTCACTCCCATTGTCCACTTTCCCATTTTTATTTTGGTCATGGACAAGTAAACCGTCTTTCTTACCTATCCAAGATAATTTTTCCATAAAGCTGTCATTGTCCAAATCAAAATAGATATTTTCCTCCGGCGAAAGAGTTTCAATCAGACCGTCTCCGTTTAAATCAAGCGCTAGAACACTGTTGAGTTCCCCATAATTTTCCAGATAGATCTCCACCGCCGTCTTTTCTTCTTCCGATTTCTCTTTCTGCTCGGTCATTTCCGTTGTCTTGGCTTCCTCGGATTTTTCATTCGATTGAGCATAAATCGAATGCGGAACCAATCCCCCGACACCGATAAGCGATGCCGTCAACAATGCCGATGCTCTTTTCGCAAAATTTTTCCCAAAAAGTCTTTTCATAATTCCTCCCTATCCATCTGTTAAATTATATCTATATCAACACTTTTAGTTAGCATTTTTCACTCTTTCAGGCAGATTGTTAATCCGACAAACCGGAATTTATAGAGCGAAAACTTTTTAAATACCTTTTACCATTTTTATATTGCTGTATCTTGTTCCATCTTTCAAAATGAAGGCATTAGGAGTTTCTCCCACTTGGATGAATCCGATTTTCTCATAAAGCGCCCTACCTCTTTCATTACCTGAGAAATAATCCAGTTCAAGTTGGGAAAGACCCCATTCCTTAGCATAGTCTTCGAGACATATAAGCAACTTCTTTCCTATTCCTAAGTTCCAGAATTCTTTCAGCACAGAAACAGCGACATTCCCTCGATGGCACATTTTCTTTTTTATCAGTCTTGTAATCGTGCCATTTCCAATCAGTCTTCCATCCATTTCGACAACAAGCATAAGGGTATTATCAGATTCATTAAAGCCTTTTATCATTTTTGCTTCCTCTTCTGCAGACATGGTTATTTCTTCCGGATAAGAATACAAAAAATCAGATTCTCCCATAACGGTTTTCAAATATTCAACAGTTTCTGCAGAATCCTTTACTTGAATCTCTCGAATTTTGCAGATTCTACCATCTTTTAGTTCAAAATTTTCCGGTGTGTATTTCATATTTATCCCTCACATAAATTCAAATTTATTTTTCCCTGTATGCTTATTAGACCAAAACAATCATTTATTACTCTAAAAAGCATATTGTTTCATATTTTTTAAGTTGATGTCTGAAAGCTAGTCTCCATCGTTAATATGCGCCATTGTCGTAATCATGACACGAGACCTCGAAAAAAACTGTTATATTTCCAATAAGTAAGCGATTCCATTCCTGAAATAATCATACTATAAAGATTTTAATTTGTCAGCAGAAGATTCAAATCCATCACTGAAATTTTATTTTCATTCTTGGCTTTTGGTTTCGATTTCAAATTCCATTTTTGAATTTGCCGTTTTGTTTTTGGATTTCGATTTTTTATTGTCAGATTTCTTTTCGTTGAGCACGATTTAAAATTTCATTTTTCGATTTGGATTTCGATTTTCGATTTTGAGTTTAATTTCAAAATGCTTTTCACCGATTTCGGATTTCAATTTTTCGTATTTACTTCTCGTCTGCGCACAATTTTTCAATTCCTTCCACCAACTTTTCGGGTCTCAGAATCGCAAGCCCCCCATGTCCGATATTCTCTATCCGTCGCAATTTTGCACTTGGAAAATTCTTTTTAATATAGGCGATATCTCTCTTTCTTGCTTTTTCTTCCGCATCGGCAAACCAATATTCAATCTGCTCGCATTCCGTGTGCATCGGCTGCGGCATGGAATAGTTGTTACAGGAATCGAAAGTTCGCCAAATGGTTTTTGCGCTCATCATCTTCATCACTTTTTCAATATATCGAAGGTCGTCATCCGAAAATTCATCCGTCGAAAATGCTTTTTGCAAGATTTTTCTTCCGCCGAGTTTGCCCATATAGATGAGCAAAAAATCTTTCACCGCGATAAATCGCGTAATAATCCATGGAAAAGAATATGGTGTGATTCCTCCGTCGATAATCGCGCTTTGAATCGGAATTCTGTTGTTTACGAGCATTCGAAGAACGATACCCCCGCCCATGGAGCAACCGTAAATACAATCCACCTTGTTCAAATTGTTTTCAAGCAGCCAATCTTCAAGCTGCGATGCAATCTGCTCAATACTTGAGAAATCACCTTTTCGATCGGGGTCGTAACCCGGCAGAGCGGGAATTACCAAATGATACTTTTTCATAAGCGGTATCACATACTCGAAAAAATCCCACATGACAACCGACGGATGAATCAACACGACAAGCTTTTCATTTTCTTTTCCGAATTCATGAATGGTCATGGTCTATCCTCTCAACTAAATTTTAGGTTATATGTATGAATTTAATTGCAAAAAAGGAAGTAATCCTACTTCCCCTTCGACTTCTTATTTTTTCTTCATCGGTTTGTCACGATGAATCAGCACATTGACGGCAAAAATCGGCAAAGCTCCCGCTCTTTTGATTCGCACGGGCTCTTTAATCATTCGATACAGCCATTCCATTCCGATTTTCTGCCAAAATTCCGGCGCACGCTTCACCGTTCCCGAGATGACATCCAGCGAGCCGCCGACGCCCATCAAGAGTTTTGCGCCCAGCTCATCTTTGTAACGGTCGATAAACAATTCCTGATTCGGCGCACCGAGTGCAACGAAGAGCATGTCCACATCAAGCGACTTAATCAATTCAACGACCGCGCGCTCATCCGCATGCTCCGGGTTTCCGGTATGCATGCCTTTGAAATAGCCGTGATGTGTACCGACGATGTTGATGTTGCGATATTTTTCAATCGTATGCTCAGCGGCGCGCTCGGCAATCGTCGGCTTGCCTCCGAGAAAGAAAATTCGACTTCCATTGTCGGTTGCATAAGCAAGCAATCGATCCATCAAATCAATTCCCGTCACACGCTCCCTAAGCGGTTGTCCTACCAATTTAGACCCAATAACCAACCCTATTCCATCCGGAACAACAAGACCCGCGTTATCGATAATATTCATCAAAAGCGGGTTTTCGTTCGCCTTGACAACTATCTCGCTGTTGGGTGTGACCACGACAAATGGCGGATTGTCTTTCATTCCGTCCGTTGCGATATGCATCGCCTCCTGCATTGTCACATGGTCTATTCTCGTTCCTAGAATCTTCAATTCAATAGCTCCTTTACCAGTTCGATATTTTGAATTGCCTTCTCACGCATTCTTTCGGCAATCTCTCTAACCTTTTCTTTTCTTTTATCAAGCTCGCCCAAAGTATCCTCAAGCTCTGAAATCAGTTCGCTCGAATCCAATTTCTCCACTTCGCCTGTCGTTGGCAGACCGAATTCCTTCATCAAACTCTTGACCTTCGGGTCATAGGAAATCGCAATCGGATAAGCGCCCGCCACCACACCGAAAATCAATCCGTGCAATCGCATCGAGAGCATGATGTCGATGTTGGCAATCAGCGAAAGCATCTGTCTTTCGTCGAGCTGCTCTTCAAGCAGATGAACCTTGCTTCTGTCGGGCAACGATTCCCATACCTTTTGCGAAAGCATCAAATCACCCGGATGATGAAAAGGCAGCAGAATAATATTCACCCCGCTATCCTGCAGATGCGAAATCGTATTTTTTATTTCTTCAACAATCTTTTCGTCCCAATCTTTCCAAGCGCGAATCGAAATCCCGATCGTCTGCTCCTGTAAATCAAGTCCCATCTTTTGCAGCAATTCTCTGCCGAACCCTTTGTCCGGTTTTTCGAGCATAAAGACGGTGTCAGCGGTTACGGAAATCTCTTTTTTGACGCCCATATCAAGCAATTCTTTTTTCGATTCTTTATCGCGAACATTGATTTTATCAAGACGGTTGAAAGCTTTTGCCACCTTTGCCCGATTGCTTTCTTCAGTGACGGGACCGATTCCCTGCGAATAAATCATGACCTTTTTCTTGAAAACTTTTTTTGCAAGAAACAACTGAGCCAGATAATAATAGATGGAGCGCTTGGATGTCACATCCTGAAATAAGGATCCTCCCCCACTTATAAAAATATCGCAGTTTTTTATCTCCTTGAGCAAAGTCGTAATTTTCATCCGCTCAACCGCTCGAATACCGAATTTTTCAGCTGTTTTTTGAGGATTTGCGGACAACGCCGTAAGCTCGACATTTTCGATGGAGCACAAACCTTCGACCATCGAATACAAAATTGCTTCATCCCCCAAATTATCATAACCGAAATAACCGGACATCAATATTTTTTTATTCAGCATATTTTTTCCTTTTAGTTTTGTTTGTAAAAATTTTCCGCACCATTCCTTCACATAGAATCAGAAGCAATCCCATCAAAGTTCCGACGAATAGCTCCGCCAATGTTCGATAGGTAGAAAGATAAATCGGCGCTTTCATGTGAGAATAGGTGTTGACGGTGTTGACCAATGCGATGGAACCGACAAAGGCAAGCACCCATGCAATTTTTTCATAGCGCTTTTGATAAGCGTGGTAGAATAGCAAAATCAGCGCCGGAATTCCGACAAAGATAGCCTTGGTTCTCGGTCTTGCCGGGAAGATAAGCTCCAAACCGTTGCGCAAAAGTGCCTCGACCAAAGACGGGTCACCCGTTGTATTTCCGGATCGCAACATGAAGACGAGTAAAACGCCAACTGCCACTCCCAAAAGCATCACTTGCCATATCTTTATGGAATCGGACAAAAATCGTTGTGCATCGTCCGTTGTAATTCCCACTTCATTATTTTTATATCCGCGCTTGTAGCCGTAGTATGCTACATAGATAATCGGCGTCATCAGCATCGGCACCATTTGAGACGGCTTCACGCCCGCGAACGCATCCAGTCCGAGCAGATATTTACTGTGAGCAAGCATCGCCATCGCAAAAATCGCGCCGCCGATACAGATGATGAGCAGCAATGTCGTCATCACGATGGACATCAGAATCGATTTGCTCTTTGTATGGTTTTGGCGAGCATTATATTGTTGTTTGATAACCGAGATCATCACAAATGCCGCAATCGTCGGCATCGCCATCGCGCCGAGCAGAGCCAGCCCCTTGCTCGCCAAGGCTTCAAAGGCAAGCAGCTTTCCAAATACCGCTATCGTGCAGAGCATGCCGAAAGCAAAGAGCGCATATAAAAACTTTCTGCTGACCGTGAACAGATTGTCCAGTATCATCAAACATACCGCAATAATTCCGGCACCGACCAAGATTTTGTAATACGGACTCGGATTAAAATATTCCATCGTCTTGAGCGGTCCGGGCTGAATATGATGGATTTTAAGTCTGGATGCCAAATCATCAAGCACTTTTTTGTATGCCGCCGGATCCGCCACATATCGATTGTCGAGCACGAAAGGTTTCAAACTCACGATACGGATATTTCTCGTCGTAATTCCCCGAAAGAAAATATTGGTAATTTCCTCTCCATTGTGGTGGAGCGGAATCTTAAAATCAAATTTGGATTGAATAAAATCCCAAGTCAAATAATTGCCCGTCGCCTCATATTCCATCAGACGCGCCAGCTGCGGCATTCCTTCGGTATCGAGGTAACCTCCCTGCGAGCTGGATTCGATGAAGCCGAGCGCGATATTGCGGTCTTCCAAACCTTTTGCCAACTCAGCAATCGGCAATTCATCCAATTCCTTTCCTTTGGCACTGACGGCATCGTATCCGAGCACCTTCATTCCGGCAAAGAAAATATGGCTTGATGCAATTTCGGTTTTATCAATCACATCAAAGAGTCGCTGAATGGATTTATTAGGGTCCTGAAAATCCGAATTGTAGGTTGGAGCCAAAATAACGCCATAACCGTTTTGTTTTGCTTTTTCGATCGCTTTTATATCATAGCCCAAGCCGACGGTTTCCAGCATTGAGCCTTCCCAAACCTGAGTCGTGATATTACGCTGCCCATAGCTGCCCAGCGTCAACACCGGTGCAGTAATCTGCTCATAGGATTCTCCGATGACGCGAACCGTATTTTCATCTTCCAATACGACTTCACGGTCGGCAAGGCGCACATCATTGTATCCATTGTAGATGCGCTGAATCAATTCCTTGTCCGGCGATTCGATAATCATATCGTAACCGCTCATGCGCGTAGTCACATCATAATGCGGACTGTCCTTCATGCTCTGAATGGTGTCCTCTTTGATAAACATATTGTGAACGCCGGTGTCTTTCATCATGCGCAGATATTCATCAATCGATTTTTTTTCCTGCTGAGCCAATTTTTCAAGCTCGCTGTAATAAAAATCCACCTCGTAATTTTTATATTCCGATTCGATTGCAAATCGCTGGTACACCAAAATACTTGCTGCAACCAATCCGATAATCATAATAAGCGTCAATGCTTTGTTTAACTTCATTCTCTCTTAGTCCCTTTCCTGTTATGTATGACTCTATGTATTATTCGTCAAAGATTCCTACGCTGATTTCCAGCGCTTTATTAACCTTCTTCATAAAGTCCCTATCACAACGCCCTATTCGGTCTTTCATTCTCTTTCTGTCAATCGTTCGTATCTGCTCCAAGAGCAATACCGAATCCTTAATCAAGCCGAAGTTCCCCGCTCGAATTTCGATATGAGTCGGCAATTTCGCTTTTTTGAGCTGCGAAGTAATTGCCGCGATGATAATCGTTGGTGAATATTTGTTCCCGATATTGTTTTGAATCACGAGAACGGGGCGAACCCCTCCTTGTTCTGAGCCGATTACCGGACTGAGGTCGGCATAAAAAATGTCGCCTCGTTTTACTATTACATTATCATTCATTTTTTATCCTTTACTAATCCAGTAAATAATTTACTGTTTTAATCGCTTTCCCTTCTACATAATATACACGCGGAATTCGTCTTTGCACCATACAAAGCAATTCATAGTTGATGGTGCCCAATTTTTCCGCCAATCTTTCCACCGACAATTCTCTCTGCGGTGAAAAAACGATGACCTCATCGCCGATTTGAATCGAATCATCAATTTTTACCATCGACTGGTCCATACAGATTCGTCCGACGACCGGATACATCTTCCTTCGGATTTGCACATCCGCATTCCCCGAGAGCATGCGTGTAAAACCGTCCGCATAGCCGATTGGCATCGTCCCCAACCTTTCTCTTTGCTCGGCATGATACTTATGACCATAGCTCACTCCCGCACCCGGCTCAATCGTTTTGACATTGGTCAACTTGGTTTTGAGCGTCATCGCCGGTCGAAGCTCCACAATGCTCTTGTCCATTTCATCCGACGGATAATGACCGTACAAACTGATGCCGAGTCGAACCATGTCCAAATGATACTCAGGATATGCCATAATGCCCGCCGAATTGCAAACATGGTTGATTTTAAAATAAATATCTCGCGCTTCCAGTTGGTCCACAATATCCTTGTAGCGCTCGAATTGCAAATCCGTCATGCTGCGCTCCGTCGTATCCGCCATTGCAAAATGAGTAAAAATTCCCTGCAACACCAAATTGTCCAGCTTGCTTATCCTTTCAATTTCACCCACGGTCTCATCTTCATAAACAAAACCAACTCGGGACATTCCGGTATCGAGTTTCACCTGAATATTTGCAAAAGCGCCCATTCTTTTTGCGACTGCGGAAATTTTCTCCGCCGTTTCATAATGAAAAAGCGGAATGTCGATTTGATTTTCAATCAGAGATTCGTACATCGATTCTTCAACATAAGACAGACACATAATCGGTGTTCGGATGCCATGATTGCGAAGCTCCAACGCTTCACTCGCCGTCGCCACGCCGAAATAATCGCAACCGTTTTGCTCCAAATGCTGCGCTACGCTTACGCTGCCATGTCCGTAAGCATTCGCCTTAATGATGGCACATACCTTCGTGCCGTCCTGGGTCAGAGCCTTCATGCTCCGATAATTATGTAAAATATTGTCCAAATTAATTTCCGCCCATGTGGGCATATAATTGCTCATTGTTCTTTCCTTTCTATAATGCAAAATGCAGTTGCCATACTGTCTGAATGTGAAATGCTGATAAAAATATTGCTCTCGGGATGGCAATCAGCGCCTCGGTGTAGTCGTAGGGAGGGAGCAGATATTTCATTGTGCAAAACTTCGACATCCTTGAGCGCAAAATTGCGAAAGCCCTCTCCGGTCGCTTTGGCATAGGCTTCCTTTGCCGCCCACATGCCGGCAAGCGACTCATAGCTGATTTTTTCGCCACGAATCGCATACTCCAGCTCTTTGGATGTAAACACGCGCTCCAAAAAACGGGGATTGTTTTCAATCGCCTGTCGAACTTTGCTGATTTCAATAATATCCGTGCCTATTCCTACTATCATTACTACCCCTTTATAAAATACTTCATTCAGTTATTTTTGTCGATACCTTCTTAATCGAAAGTGCAGGGTCAATTTCTCCGCATCATAAACGGTGTCATGCTCATCAATCATCATTCCGACAAGCGCAAGCTCGCTGCTCGGTGTGGTATCATTGCCGGTCAAACCCCAATAATACTCCTCCATCTCATGCTGTCTCGGTGCCGAAAGCAATCTTTCGATTTTGTCCAATCGCTTCGGCGCAATCGGCTCGCCAAGCTGCGCGTCAAAAAGAATCTCGGAATACTCGTTTTCTTTTCTTATTTCCATTTTAATATTCTTCGTTCGATGGGAATATAAGAAAACCAGCATCTCATCAATGATTTTTATCAATCTGTGGTCAATATACATTTTTCCCCTCTCCTAATCATACTCCTCCCGCAGAGAAGATGCAATCGGAAGTAATAAAATAACTACAAGACCCGAAGTAAATCCATTATTATACAAATTTATTCCGGCATTGATTACTCCGGCACTCAGCGTCAAACACAGATGAACAAAGCCCGCAATCACTCCCCATATCGGACCGAAGTATCCGCTGAACGGTGCAAGCGCCGTACCAAATAAAATGATTATCATCAATAAATTCGGATCATACGAAATAATATTAAGCTTTGCCGCCAAAATTGCTCCGACGGAAATCGGAACGACATTTTTAAAATTGAGCCCAAAGCCCGCAAAGCCGACCACCGTCATGACCCCCGCCAAAAAAGGTCCGTTCATCGTACCCGTAAGCACCAAGGTCAACACCGTATAAGCGATTCCAATCAAGCCCATGTTGATCAGCGGAATGAAATTGCCGTACAGAATGAAGAAATCGGTAACGACTCGTCCGCTTTCCTGACTCAATTCCCAAAAACTCTCCAGCGATTCCTTTTTGAAAATCAAACCGACCAAGGTCATCGCAATAAACACGATAAACAAGATGATGGAGAGTTGAAAAGTATATTCGCTCGACCATACGCTCTTGGACGCCATATCAAAACCGAATGCTTTGAACAGAGAAACAAAAGTAATCGCCACAAATCCGCTGGCAAAGCCGGTATTTGCCAAAATAAATCCTTCGTGCATTCGCAAACAATGCGATACGAGCGGCGGCATCATAAATCCGAGCAAAATTCCGCCCAAGGTGGAAAGTACAAAGCTCATGAAAACGGCATCGGTCACCAACAAAAATATCTGATTGACTGCCGGCGCGAGACTCGTGCTCATAAATGCGATGATGATGTAGTTTCGGAAAGGATGCTTTTTCACCAGAGAATACAGATACACTCCGATGATGACCGGCCACACATTGAGTAGATTTTTGCCGAAGAAAGCAAATCCGAACATCAAAAATATCGAGAGGATAATCGAGCCGTTGGGTTTCATATCCATCTTCATCAACATCGCCACACAAATCAATCCGAGCACGCCCGCATTGACAAAGGTTGCACCCACACCGCCGACAGCGATGTAATCCGTCAAAAGCACCGATGAATCTTGAATTATCGCCGACAATCCGTTAAAGAGTTGATTCACCGGTTGCAAAAAGAATCCGCTGACTACGAAGAATGAAAAAAAGGCAATTAACCAAATATAGTGTACTACTAATTTTCTTTTTTTCAAATTAAATCCTTTCTGTTATTTTGTTCCGAAGATACGGTCTCCCGCATCGCCCAGCCCCGGAACGATATAGCAATGCTCATTCAGTCTTTCGTCAAGTGCTGCTAAGAATATATCGACATCCGGATGTTTTTCCTGCATATATTTTACACCTTCCGGACAGCCGACGAGGCAGACCAACTTGATATTCTGCGCACCCTTTTTCTTTAAAAGGTCGATAGCCGCTACTGCTGAGCCACCCGTTGCAAGCATCGGGTCAACAACAAAAATTTCTCTTTCCGACAAATCCTGTGGCAATTTGCAGAAATATTCGATCGGCAAATGCGTCTGCGGGTCACGATACATTCCGATATGACCGACTTTCGCCGCCGGAATAAGCTCCAGCACACCGTCGACCATTCCCAAACCGGCACGAAGAATCGGCACGACCGCCAATTTTTTCCCCGAAAGCATCTTCGCTTTCATCTTGGTAATCGGCGTTTCAATTTCCACCTCTTCCAATTGAAGATGTCTCGTCATCTCATATACCATGAGCATCCCGACTTCTTTTACCAATCCGCGAAAGGTCATCGAGCCCGTATTGATATCACGCATCATCGATAGCTTATGTTGAATGAGCGGGTGATCATAGATTACTAATTTTGACATATTGCCTCCTATTTTTCTATCTCCATAATTTTATCAACTCGAATGCTGTGACGACCTTCTTCAAACTTCGCATCCAAAAACGCATCGACAACTTCCATCGCCAATCCCGCTCCCAAAGTTCGCTCCCCCAAAGAAATCATCTGACAATTATTGTGTCGCTTCGCCATCTGTGCGGAAAAAGTATCCGATACATTTGCGCAACGAATACCCTTGACTTTGTTTGCCGCAATTCCGATGCCGATTCCCGTTCCGCAAATCGCAATGCCGTAGTCCACTTCTTTCGCAAGCACTTTTTCGGCAAGCAATTTTCCATAATCGGGATAGTCCACCGAGTCGGTCGAATTCGTTCCGTAATCGATTACCTCAAAACCTCTCGCCTCCAAATGCATTTTTACTTTGCGTTTCAATTCCACACCGCCATGGTCCGCACTCATTCCAATTTTCATTCTGTCCATCCTTTCATCCTGCATTTCACAAAAACTATTCAACATTATCGGCAGCTTTTCGAATTCGGTTCATAACCGCCGTCAAAAATTCGTTTTGCTCCAACTCTTCGAAGTCCTCACAAAAAATCAAAAGCACCCCTTGCTCATCCAAGTCGCGCAGAGTTTTGAAAAGATTTTTTCCAATCTCCTCTCCGTTTTGACCCAGCGATACCCCAAGCCCTTTGTAATGCACCAACGCATCATCGGTGGTCAATACTTTGACCTGGCTCGGAGAAATATCTATCGGCTCTCCAAGCAATTTTTGCCATTCTTTTTTTTGTTTCTCTTCTATTATATAGCCTTTCGCCGTTTCTTGCAAAAAATCTTTTGTCAAAGAAATCAATTTGTCCCGTGACATCAAAATCAATTCGGCATTCGGACTGTAATGTCGATATTTCATTCCCGGAGAGCGCGGCATCGCCTGATTGCTGCTGCGACTGTGTATCAACTCTTCCAGCTCCGCCATCTTCGCAGCATAATCCCGCTCGTCTTTTGCAATTGTTCTAAGTATTTGCGACTGGCTGATTTTTCCCGGTCGCAGTACAATCGGTAAATGAGTTGTCATATCGACCACTGTGGATTCAATTCCAATCTGAGAGTTCTCGCTCAGAATAATCATATCCACGCGACTCGCCATCTCTTCCACCGCATATTTGCCCGATGTAATCGACGGTCTTCCGGAAATATTCGCCGAAGGTGCCGCCACGGGTACGCCCGCTTCTTCAATCAGCTTTTGCGCAATCTTATTGCTCGGCATCCGTACCGCCACCGTTTCCAATCCGCCCGTCGTCGCACTCGGAACGATGTCCTTTTTGTAAAAAATAAGCGTGAGCGGACCGGGCCAATACGCTTTTATCAAAAGCCTTGCCTCATCCGAAATATCCGAAGCGATATCTTCGAGCATCGCTTCATCGCTGATATGCACAATCAGCGGATTGTCCGTCGGTCTGCCCTTTGCTTTATAAATTCTTTGCGCCGCACGCGGATCCAGTGCATTCGCCCCCAGTCCATATACCGTTTCGGTCGGAAAAATCACCGTTCCGCCGTTGCGGATGATATTGCCTGCGGTTTGGATAATGTCCAGCGATTTTTGCCATTCATTTTCCTTCACCGTATTGATTATTGCCTGTTTCATATTATTCAGCCTGCATTTTTTCCATCTGGTCAGTCGTGATGAGCGCATCGATCATCTCGTCCATATCGCCGTTGACAAATTGATCCAATTTGTAGAGCGTCATATTGATTCGATGGTCGCTCACTCGGCCTTGCGGATAGTTGTAGGTACGGATTCGCTCCGAGCGATCGCCCGTTCCGACCTGACTTTTACGCTCCGCCGCCACTGCCTTCTGTGCCTTTTCCAATTCCATATCATATAATTTCGCACGCAAAATTTTGAATGCCTTTTCCTTATTCTTAAGCTGCGATTTTTCATCCTGCATCGAAATCACAATTCCGGTCGGCATATGTGTCAAACGCACCGCCGAGTCGGTGGTATTAACCGACTGCCCGCCATTTCCGGATGAGCGGAACACATCGACACGAACATCGTTGAGGTTGAGGTTGAGTTCGACATCCACATCCTCCACCTCGGGCAGCACCGCCACCGTCGAAGTCGAGGTATGAATTCTACCGCTGGACTCCGTTTCCGGAACTCTCTGCACACGATGCACGCCGGACTCAAATTTCAATCTTGAGTAAGCGCCTTTTCCGTTAATCATAAATACAATCTCTTTGTATCCGCCGATGCCCGTTTCGTTGGCCGACATCACTTCGACCTTCCAATTTCGGCTCGACGCATACATCGAATACATTCGGAACAACACACCTGCAAAAAGTGCCGCCTCGTCACCGCCCGCACCGCCGCGAATTTCGACGATGACATTCTTATCATCATTCGGATCCTTCGGCAACATTAAAATTTTGAGCTCCTCTTGGATTTTCTCCATCGCTTCTTCCTTTTCGGAAAGCTCCATCTTCGCAAGCTCTCTGAATTCCTCATCATTGGATGTCTCCAAGATTTCTTTTGCGCCTTCGATATCCTGCTTCGTCGCTTTGTACTCCCGATATTTCGCAATAATCGGCTCAAGGTCTGACGCTTCCTTCATCAGCTTTTGCCAACTGCTTTGGTCGGCAATAATTTCCGGGTCAGCGACCTTCATATTGAGTTCATCATACTTTTCTTCAAGTACGCCTAATTTATCAAACATAACTTCTCCATTTCCATCAAATTTTGTAACCTGTTATCGCACGAAAATGCCCTGCCAAATCTTTGTAGATTCGGATTTGAGACAATCCGCACGATTTCATCAAATGCTCCACCGCTTCCGATTGGTCGTAGCCGATTTCAAAAGCGAAAAAGCCGCCGGTCTTTAATCGGTCCATCCCTTCCGACAATATTTTTTTGTAGAAGCAAAGACCGTCTTTTCCGCCATCCAGCGCCTCCATCGGCTCGTAATCTTTGACATCCGTATCCAAAGCGGGAACGACATCCGATTGGATATAGGGCGGATTCGAAATAATAAAATCAAATTTTTCATCCTGCAAAGTCGAAAACAAATCCGAAACATGAGCTGAAAAACGCTCCGCAATTTTTGAAATGACACCATTATCCGCCAGTTGATTCTCAAGATAGGCTGCGTTTTTTTGAGAAAGCGCTATCGCTTTCGGATTGATATCCACCGCGCACATCCGAAGATTTGGAAAACGCGAAAGCAAAGTGAGCGAAATAATGCCCGTTCCGACTCCGATTTCCAATCCGAACGCATCCTTTGACTTTTCCAACAATAAACTCGCTTGCTCTACGACGATTTCGGTATCGCTTCTCGGAATCAAAATTCCTCGTTCCACCCAAAATTCGTAACCCATAAATTCGCGATGCCCCAAGAGATATGCCATCGGCATCCCCTCCAGACGCAATGCCAAATTCTTTAAAAAACACTCCGCCTGAGTGGAATCGACGAGCTTATCGGGATAAAGCTCCAAAAACAATCGCTCTTCGCCCAACGCATCGGAGAGTAATAAATCCGTCTCGAGCGCCGCGACATTGTGGTCGTGCTTATCGGATAATTGCTCCCGACCTGTTTGACGAAGATTTTTGATGCTGACTTGTCCTTCCATTACTCATTCGCCGCCTTATCCAGCGAATCCCCCCGTTTCGTCATCGCCTCCATACTGCCGCCGAAAGCTGTTATCGCTTCGGAAGCCGACTCGTTCTCTTCTAAAGGTTTCTCGATGATTCCTTCATCTTCAAGCACCGCCTTGAGCGATGCAATCCCCACTTCGATTTGCTCATCGTCCGGCTCCTTGGTCGTGATATATTGCATCATCAGACCCGGCCAAACCATCGCTCTCGTAAAAGCGTTCTGATGCTTTCCTGCGATTCGAATCACTTCATAAGAGATTCCCGCAACCAAAGGAAAGGCAAGCAATTTAATCGCCGAGCGCAGCCATACATTTCGAATATCGACAAAGGTAAACACCAAAATGCTTATCATAATCACGACAAACATAAAATTGGTTCCGCAACGCGGATGCAATCTCGGCATCGCCCGCACATTTTCGACCGTCAACTCCTTGCCCTGCTCGTAGGCAAAAATGCTCTTGTGCTCGGCGCCATGATATTGAAACACGCGTTTAATATCCTTCATCTGCGACATTCCCAGAAGATATAAAATAAAAATCGCCAGCTTAATCAGCCCTTCTTTGAGCGAAATCCAAATCGTTCTGTCGGTCACATCACCCCTTGCAAAAAAAGTCGGTAAAACGACGAAAAGCGAAACGGCAATCACGATGGAAATTGCAAAGCTGAAAACCGAAATGATTTTATCCAATTTGTCGCCGAAAATTTTCTCCAGCCAAAGTTCAAATTTGCTTTTTTCTTCCTCGATGTCCTCCGCGTACAGATTGGCGGAATAGGTCAAATCCTTCCCGCCTTCGACCATCGAATCAATCAGCGTAAACACTCCGCGAATAAAAGGTAATTTGCGAAATCCTCCCTTGGACAAAGAGCCCTGATTTTTCTCCCGCTTTACCTCGATACTTCCATTTTGTCTGCGAACGGCAACGGCTTTTGACGAGCCGCATTTCATCATCACGCCCTCAATCAGCGCCTGCCCTCCCGCAGATTCGAATCTTTTATATTCCATATTTCTCCTATCCTATGATATGGTGCTCTCGGCATCGAGCTTCATAACTTTCGGATGCGCCGACCATGATAATCGGGTCGTCAAACTTCGCCGGCTCTCCGTTTATGATTCGCTGCGTTCTAGTCGCCGGCTGACCGCATACGACACAGACCGCCTGCAATTTATCGACGAATTCCGCACGCGCCATCAACTCCGGAATCACCCCGAAAGGCTCCGCACGAAAATCCATATCCAATCCTGCGCAGATTACCCGAATTCCCCGATTGGCAAGCTCGATTACGATGCCCACAATCGCTTTATCAAAAAATTGTACCTCATCAAATCCAACCACCTGCGTATCCTGCTTGATATATTTCCATACATCGTCCAGATTGCACAATGCAACCGCCTGAATGGCAACTCCGCTGTGGCTCGTCACATCCTCGATGGAGTAACGGTCATCGATGGACGGCTTGAAAACGAGAACATTTTGTTTTGCGATTTTCGCTCGTTTCAATCGTCGAATCAATTCCTCACTCTTTCCCGAATACATCGGCCCCACTACCAATTCAATATATCCATGCCCTGTTGGTCTATACATAAAATCCTCCATCTAAAAAATGTTACCCTTTATTATAACAGAATTCCATGCAAATTCCTATATTTTCCGAGCAAAAAACAAGGGATTGTGAATCACATCCCGCTCTCATTTGATTTCTGATAATTTTGTTCGTCATTTTGAATTCTTCCTCGAAAAACATTCTTTTATTTCCGGATATTATACAAAAATCTCGCTGATATTTATGTAAAAGCTGAAAGTGTTTCTTCCTATTATATAGCTAAAATTTACAAGAAAGATTTGCAGGCAAGATGAAGCCCGATAAAATGTCCACAAAAAACTCTGTTCCTTTAGAACGAACAGTAACGAATAATTCTTATTTTGATAGCTTGTAAGGAGTGGTAACTCCACCGCTTCGCCGTTGCATCGGAACGGAAATTTATCTTGTGCTGTTTTTATCGGATATTAGTATAAATCTTTTGCTGAAATAAAAATGAATCGAAGCAAATAAATATTTACATCTCAAACATACATACCGCGAGCGATAAGCAAAATAATTTGCAAAAAAAAAGAACACAGTCTTTTGAACTGTGTCCCAAAATTATCTTTTGAATTTCTTGTTGAACTTTTCGATTCGTCCACCTTTTTCAATTGTCTTGCTCTGTCCGGTATAGAACGGATGACATTGAGAACAAGTTTCTACACGAATCTCTCCCTTTGTCGAACCTGCAAGAAATGTATTTCCACAAGCACAATGTACTTGGACTTCATCATATTTTGGATGAATTTCAGGTTTCATTTTCATCTCTCCCTTCGCAAAAATTATTCGTAACTTAACTCAGTTATTATACCATAGCAAATAACGAATTGCAATATTTTTTATCGAAGAAGCGGCTTTCAAAGTGAAAACCTAAAGTGAAAAAGTAATTTCTGCCCGCATCTGGCGGAATCAAACTTTTCACTTCGGCAAAAGCAAGATTCACTCATTACTGCATTTTTCTTTTCACGCGGTCGATGGCGATGTTAAAGAGCGTGAAGTCGTATCGTGTATGGCTGATTCTTTCATAATACTCAAGCGCCTGCTCATATTGACCTCTCGCTTCGCAAACCATGCCCAAGATATAGAGCGCATCCGATGTATTGTGCAGAAGCGCAAAGTCTTCGGGCATCGCCTCCATACATTTGTTCGCAAAAAACTCCGCCTTGGCCAAATCGCCCAAGTAAAAATACGCTTCGGCAATCAGCGAAAGCCAATGCTGAGACTGCTCCTCGGAATAATGGCCATGCTCCCGATAATAATCTTCGACATCATCCGTTATCATTTTAAAATAGTTTTCCATCTTTTGGATTTTTTTCTTGACGAAAAATTTGCGTTGCACCAACAAATCATCGCTGATTTTACCATTGCTCAAACGCAGATTGTACCACATCGCTTCATAGAAATTGATAAATGCTAAAGAATTTTTTTCCTTGCTCAAATCCATCGCTTTTTGATAATGGAACTCCGCCCGCTCAAAATCGAGCAGATACATATAGAAGAACAATCCGATATTACGCTGCATATCGACCTGTTGCAACAAGGAGCGGTCAAGGCCGAGCAAATATTTTTTCGCCGCATCTTCCCCGCGCGTTTTGAGCAGGAATACCGCATATTCATAATGCACTTCCGGATAGCTGTCGTCGATTCGTATCGCTTTGTGATAGCATCCGTCCGCCTGTGCGTAATCGCCCGTATTAAAATATGCTTCCGCCAATCGAAGCATCGGCCATGTTCCCCCGTCTTCGCCAAAGATCGTGAATGCTTTTTGAAGCAATGGAATCAGTTCTTGATATCTTCGCTCGCGAACCAATTTCACGGTGTAGTACATATAGGTGTTGAGCGCATAGCGATGCTCGTCGAAATATTCGATCGCCTTCTGATAATTTTCTTCAGCGATATCGTATTCGCCTTTTTTCATATTACAACGAGCCAGGAAGGTAAGCACATCGGATTCGTACGGATGCAATTCCTGCGCCTTGAGCAAATCCTGATAGGTCTCGTCCACCTTGCCCAATTGATAGTAATGATGTGCGCGGTCGTAGTAGTTTTCATAAGACGGCTCTTTCTCGATTGCCAAAGTCTTATATTCAGTTGCTTTTTCAATATCTCCCGAATCCAAATAGACATCGGAAATATAAGAATACACATCATATCGCTCCGGGTCGATTTCAAGCGCCTGCTTGTAATATTGTATTGCGCCTTCTTTATCTCCCGAGCGGGACTTGGTCGCCGCCAATCGAATATAGTAAACCGAATAAGCCGGATGCCTTTGAATCAGCTCCGTGTAGAATTTGTCCGCCTCGACATAGCGTCCCATCAGCACAAGCAGATATCCCTTATCCAATTCGATGCTTCGATTATATTTATTATACTCAAGCGCTTTCTCAATATATTCCAGTCCACGCTCATAAGCTTTCATCTCGCGGTAAATATTGGACGCTTCCTGATAGATGAGCGCTCGATCGTCATCGTTGATCATCTCGTCCGCTTCATCGACCTTCTCCAACAATCCTGAAATTCGCGCGCGCGCCTCGCTGTTATCTCCTTTGAGGCGAATCAATTTGATTTCATAAAGCTCCATCAACTTCGGCGATAGCGGCTCGTTTTGAGATTGCTTGAGATCCTCAAGTACATTTTCAAAATCATTGACGAGATTCCATCCGTCGAATATCATCAGTCGATAATGGTAGATTCGAGTGAGATAAGGCATGTATTCCAGCGACAAATCCAAGAGGCGAATCGCATCGGAGTAATTTTCGCAGCGGAACTCCGCCAATCCGGTCAGATAGAGCAGCGGCCCGATTTCACCATTACGATTCATCGCTTCGGTATTCATCGTCACCACATCTTCAAATCGACCGGCATCCAAATACATATTGCTCAGCGTAATATAGGCATCGAGATTTCGATCGTCGACTTCGATGACCTTTTTGATATATTCTTCCGCTTTTTCATCCTGACCGAGCATCGAATACGCATAGGATTTGGAGCGATAAATCGCTACAAATTCATTGATTTTATTTCTTTCCTTCGCTTCTTCACTGAGATTGTCGTCTTTTTTCTCGTTCTCCGCATCCTCTCTGAGCTCTTCCCATCGGGAAATCTCATCGATGGCTTTTTCAAAACGCTCCAGCTGAACCGAAAGGTATCCCTTCAATTTATAATATTTCAGCGGAACATCTTTTTCGGATGGCTCAAAACCGCAGAGCAAATCATAGGCTCTTTCAATCTCATCGCGCTCATAATATGCCCACGCCAATGTGATTTTGTCCATCTCGGACATCGCCTCGCCTCTTTCCTCCAATTTCGGAACGAGTCTCTCGTTGAGCAGTTTCGCAATTTCGCCGGCGTCGTCGTCATAATTGTATTCCCGATTGAAATCATAGTAGGCATCCTTTGCTTTTTCAACATCCTCCTCGCCCTTTTCCACGATTTCAAACAGCAGCGCCGCTCGGCTCTGCGCATTCATCGACTTGATTTTCTCGGCAATCTCGCGCCCCTCATCCAATCGACGCATTCTTGTCAAAATGCGCAATCGCAGCTCAAGCAAACGAAGATTGTCGGGATAAAGCATCGGAAAATCACGCGTAATCTCTTCGGCCTGCTCCGTTTCATTTCTTCTGATAAAATATTCCGCCTTGGTTTCGTAATAATAAGGATGATAGATTTCCATCGCATCCAGTTCTTCCATCAAAGAAGAAGCCTGCTCGGAATTTTCGTTGACCATGCCGGCAAAGTCCATGCATTTTTCGATAAAGGCATCGTAATCCGCATAATCGTCGCCGTCAAAATATTCCATCTTGTAATACTCGCCATTTTCAATGACATCAAATACATAGTTGAAAAATCCTGCTGAAAAGTGCTGATTGAGTTCCTCGCGTCTTTTATCCCAATGAAATTCATCGGCAATCAAAGAGAATACGGCGCTCGGCAATCGATAATTGTCCATCAAAAAATGAATCAGCTTCGTCTCGCCGTCGATTCGCGTATCCAATCCTTGAAACAATGGGTCTTGTAGAATTTTTTTCCAATTTTCAAGATTGATTCGCTTGCTGAGAGAGCCGTAGATATTGCTCGCCTCCTCAAAGAGTACCGCAAATTCGTCATCTTCACTTTTTGCATATTGAAGCGCCTTCTCATAAGCGTCGCGCAATGCCATAAAGCCTTCCTGATTTTCTTCCGGATTGTTGTGCTCCAGTTGCGCGCGATACGCTTCCACAATTTCCTCTTGGGATTTTGTCTTCTCAATCCCCAACACTTTCCATATATCCATCGTTCCTCCTATTCAAAATCAAAATCAATCTGCTTGATTGCCAATCGCAATTCTTCCCGCTGATGCGCGATTTCTTCAGGATCCTGTCTATCCAAAGCATCTTCAAAAACTCTTATCCAATACCCGATATATTCACGCACCTGCCCCGTGGTCATTTCGTAAAGTCGTTCTGCGCGGAACAAAAGATATTTGTTCTCTTCATTTTCTCGCGGATGGATTTTGAGATAGTTCAGCTCTTCCATTCGCTTTTCCGCTTCTTCCAAAGTCATTTGATTTTCGTCGCGCTGAATGATGAGCTTCTTGCTCTCCCCGCTCGAAACCACCTTGACGATGACTTCCAAAATCGCATTCACATCGTAGGTGTAGGTTACATCCACCGGCTCTTCGCCCGCTTTGGCTCTCGGAATCGGAATGCGTATCTCGCCGATTTTGAGATTGTTTCTCGACAGCCGGCTCTCGCCCTGCAAAATATCGACAAAGATGCTGGTCTGATTGTCGTTGACGGTATAGAGTCGCTCGGTTCGGCTGACCGGAATGACGGTATTGCGCTCGATAATCGGCAGATAATGTCCGCCTTCGTACCGGTCATTGTCCTTGCGCACCACCACCGAAGTACCCAAGGTGTAAGGACAGACATCGGTCATGATGACTTCCTTGAGCGTTTCGTTTCGCTCCTTGATGGCAACCTCCATCGCCACGCCGATTGCCACCGCCTCGTCGGGATGAACGGTGAAGTTTGGAAACTTGTTGAACAGTTTGGAAACGAATCGCTTGATAATCGGCGACTTGGTTGCACCGCCGACCAATACGATTTCGTCAATCTCCGCAATTTTGATATTCGCATCGCGCAAGCTCTTCTCAATCGGCTTTCGAATTCTCGCAAGCAAAGGTTGACAAGCCGCTTCGTATTCCACATTGTTTATCGTCATTGATTTTTCTTCGCCGTCGATGCTCATCGTCATCGTAGCCGGCTTGCTCTCGTCATTTGCCAATTCCAATTTCGCCTTTTCCGCGTGGAACAGAATCATATTTTTCTGCGTCACATCCAGCTTCTCGATGTCGATTTCATTTTTCTCCACAAAAAGCTCCACCAAGACCGCCGTAAAATCTTCGCCGCCCAAATAATTGTCGCCGGCAACCGCGCGGACTTCCAAAATATTTTTTGCGCGCTCCAAAATCGAAATGTCAAAGGTTCCTCCGCCCAAGTCAAATACCAAGAACTTGGTGTAATCTTTCTTTTGGTAAAGACCGTAGGTGATTGCCGCCGCGGTCGGCTCCGAAATGATGCGCTCGACCTTCATGCCGGCAAGCTCGCCCGCACGCTTGGTCGCCTTTCGCTGCAAATCGTTAAAATAGGCGGGCACCGAAATAATCGCCTCCGTTACCTCCTCATTGAGATAAGCCTCGGCATCCTCTTTGAGCGCACGCAAAACAAAGGACGAAAGTTCTTCGGATGAAAAACTCTTATCCCCCAACTGATACTTCATCTCCGAGCCCATCGTTCTTTTAAAGACATCGACGGTCTTCTCCGGATAGAGCACCTTTCTTTCCTTCGCCGTTTTACCGACAAAAATCTCGCCTTCTTCAGATAGACTCACCACCGACGGCGTAAGATGTTCGTCAAAACGATTCGGTATAATTTTCGCCTCGCCGTCAACAAAATATGCGGCCAGGCTGTTGGTTGTTCCTAAATCAATTCCTATTATCATATTCCCTCTCTTGAGTTGCTAATTTCTTCTTTTTCTTTATTGAAACCAAATTCCAAGTGCTAACAACAAAATCCGTTTCAATCTATACATCAAACAATCTTTTGAGCACATCGTCCAATTTCCGTCTGGCAATTTCCCATTCCATCATCACAAAGTTCAGCACGATGGCGGATTCCACCTCATCGTAGAAATAGGCATATAATTTGAAAGACAATTCTTCCGGCAAAAGCGGCCGCAACTTTTCGCTATACAGCTTCTCCGCCTTCTGCATCAAATCTTCCATCTCATTTTCATCGAAAGATTTGGCATCCGCACCGAGCTCCTTGAGCGGCACATAGATTCGAAGTCCGACGGCATCATCCCGCTTGGTTGCATTCGTCACATTTTCGGCAACTCGAATTTGATTCTGAGCCAAGGTTTCAATCAGCTCATCCGTATCAATTACAATATCCCCCAACAGTCGATACATATTCTCTCCTATCTGAACTGCGGTGGCAAATTTCCTTTCGGTCTCGCCGCAGCATTCAATTTAATCGTCTCATATTTTACAATCTGATTGGACTTATCCTCATAGTAGAATCCATAGTCATTTCCGATTTTCAAATTAATCGGTTGCCAAGAATACAATTTCTTGGACACCTTTCCCGATTTGACAACCACGACGGTCTTGCCGATGCCGAATTTGTTTTTCGGCTTGGTTATCGAAAGCACCTTACCGTACAAAGCATGTTTTTTTCTCGTGAATGCGAGAAAGGTTCGGAACAATACCCAGCCCAATCCGATGGCCAAAACAGCTGCCGGAATTTTAATCCAAAGGCTCTGTCCCGTAAAAATGAGTACCACCATCGCGACAAAGGCAACTGCCATCGCCGCTATTCTTAAATACGCTTTTGTTTTCTCTGACATAATCTTCTCCTTCTATTAAATTCCAAAATCAAAAAATCGAGTTCCCGCAATCAGCAACATAAAGGTCGTTGCTATCGCAAAGGATACAATATCCGATTTTTTGAGTATAATCTCATTCATTCTCGTTCTGCCTTCTCCGCCTCGATAGCAACGGGATTCCATCGCCATCGCCAGCTCATCCGCGCGTCGAAAAGCGGAGATAAAAAGTGGAACGAGCAACGGAATCAAACTTTTCGCTCGCTCTACCAGATTATTACTTTCAAAATCCGCTCCTCTCGCCATCTGCGCCTTCATGATTTTGTCCGTTTCGTCCAGCAAAGTCGGGATAAAACGAAGCGCAATCGTCATCATCATCGCAATTTCATGCGCCGGCACGCCGATTCGTCGCAATGGATTGAGCAATTTTTCAATCCCGTCCGTCAGCTCAATCGGAGCCGTTGTCAATGTCAAAAGCGAAGTGCCGATTACCAAAAACACCAGTCGCAAAATCATAAAGACTCCCAGATGCAAACCTTCCTGCGTCATCTTAAAAATCCAAAATGACCACAGCACCTTGCCCGGCGTAAGCATCGCATTGATGAAAAAAGTGATGAGCAAAATTACCCAGAGCGGTTTTATTCCTTTCACCAAATATCGAATCGGAATCTTGGATACCGTCGCTAAGAAAACGATAAACAAAATAACGAATACGAAAGGATAGAACTTGTTCACCATAAAAATCGTCGCCATAAACACGAAGGTAAACAAAATTTTGACCCTCGGGTCCAATCGATGAATTTCGGAATTCGTCGGATAGTATTGGCCCAGCGTGATGTCTTTAAGCATTGCTTCTTCTCCTTACCAATTCCAACAATTTTGTTTTTGCTTCCTCCATCGTGATGATATCTTCCTCGATATCGTAGCCTTTGGCACGCAAAATATTCATCAGCGTAACCACCTTCGGTACGCCCAAGCCGATTTCAATCAATCGCTTTTCATGTCGAAAAATTTCCTGCGGCGTTCCTACCAAATCAATCGTGCCCTTGTTCATCACAATCAATCGGTCGGCGAGCCTTGAAACATCGTCCATCGAGTGAGAAACCAGCACAATCGTCGTCTTTCTCTCTTGATGAATCTTCTTTATCTGCGCCAATATTTCATCTCTGCCATGCGGGTCGAGTCCCGCCGTCGGCTCATCCAAAATTAAAATCTCCGGCTCCATCGCAATCACGCCCGCAATCGCCACCCGTCGCTTTTGACCGCCCGACATCTCAAATGGCGATTGGTCTTTCTTTTCTTCGGGGTCAATGCCGACCGCTTCGAGCGATGCATATACTCGCCTTTTGACTTCTTCCGCATCGAGTCCCAACTTTTCGGGACCGAATGCCACATCCTTGTAAACCGTATCTTCAAACAATTGATATTCCGGATATTGAAATACCAATCCGACTTTTTTTCGCACATTGACAAGCGAAACATCCTTCGCCGTAATTTCCAAATCATCCACAAAAATCGTACCGCTCGTCGGTTTGAGCAATCCGTTCATCTGTTGAATGAGCGTACTCTTGCCCGAGCCCGTATGGCCAATCAGTCCGACGAACTCGCCATCGTCAATATGCAGAAAAATATTGTCCAGCGCGCGACTCTCAAAAGGAGAGCCTTCGTTGTAGATATATTTCAAATCCTTTATATCAACTGACATATATTTTCCACCATCTCTTCTACCGTTAAAATATCTTTGGACAGATTGACGCCCTCGCGAATCAGCTCATGCGCAAGCTCCGTCATCTGCGGTACATCAAGTCCCAGCTTTTTGAGCTCATCGACACGAGAAAAAATTTCGCGCGGTCTTCCTTCCATCACCATCTTGCCTTCTTCCATCACAATCACGCGATCCGCTTCCGTCGCTTCATCCATAAAATGTGTGATATGAATAATGGTCTTGCCTTCTTCCTTGTTCAACCGAACGATGGTCTCCAGCACTTCTTTGCGTCCGCGCGGGTCGAGCATCGCGGTCGGCTCATCGAAAATAATGCAATCCGGACTCATCGCAATGATGCCCGCAATCGCAACGCGCTGTTTTTGCCCCCCCGATAAATTAAAAGGTGCTCTTTTGGCAAACTCGCTCATTCGTACAAGCTCCAGCGCCTCATCCACCCGTCTGCGAATCTCCTGTTTTTCAATCCCCAGATTCTCCGGTCCGAAAGCCACATCGTCTTCGACAATCGTGGCGACGATTTGATTGTCCGGATTTTGAAAAACCATGCCCGCATTTTGACGAATTTCCCAAATCTTGTCATCGTCCTTGGTATTCATGCCGTTGACATACACATCGCCCGAGGTCGGTAAAAAGATTCCGTTGAGATGCTTTGCCAAAGTGCTTTTTCCCGAGCCGTTGTGACCGATGATGACAACAAACTCGCCCTTCTGA
Organism: Filifactoraceae bacterium; assembly: GCA_041853585.1. Taxonomy (GTDB): domain Bacteria; phylum Bacillota; class Clostridia; order Peptostreptococcales; family Filifactoraceae; genus JAUNKE01. The sequence goes on along the minus strand of JBGZSM010000031.1, from coordinate 451 downwards.
ATGCGAATCGACAAATCATCCACCGCATTTTTATTTTTATTATCATCGTATTGATATACGAGATTCTCAATTTTAATAACTTCGGACATTCTTCTCCTTTGTCCTATGGCGGCATTCTTGCGTTTTCACCGCCTAATAAAAACTCCTGCTGAACACAAAAATTATTCCGATGCTCATCGTAAACGCAACGAGAATAACACCTAACATTGTAGCATGAAAGCGTTGAAATGTAAACAACAACAAATTTTTCAGATGAGCAGAGCCTTTCATTTTTCAACGATGTCATAAAGCTTCCCCAAAGGATTTTCCTTTTCCGAAAAATTCTCATGATAAATTCAATGTTTGATTGTCACTTTTCAATTTTTGTGATACAATGACGCGAAAAGATTTTACACTGCTGTTGAAAAATGCAATCGATGGGTATATTGAAAGAGCGATTAAATGTTCAAGA
>JBGZSM010000030.1:0-14434 GCA_041853585.1 Filifactoraceae bacterium | reverse complement strand
CGCTTTGCGATTCGTGAAGGTGGAAGAACGGTAGGCTCAGGAGTAGTAGTATCCATTATGGACTAAGATTTGAGCAACCGAAAAGAAACAAAAACGGGACAGCCGACGGCTGTCCTTTTTGATGCAAAAAATTTATGAAAACGACAAGAAGACCTTGACATTGAAAAATGAAAACAAAGATACAAAACAAAATCGGCAATCCAAAATTCAAAGATGGAATTTCAAAATAGAATCTGCAACCCCAAAAACACAAAATAAAATTTACAATTTGAAATCAAAAATTCTAAAATCGAATTCAAAAATAAAATTTCAGAATCAAAGCTACAATCCAAATCTGTGAAAGAAGATTGGAATGGATATTTGCTGGAGGTATAATGAGAGAGATAATAGGTTTGTTAAGTGGTTTACATTCGAAATTGGAGAAGACGGAAAAATTTTATGGCAACATACATCTGAAACGATAGAATACAATACGGAATCACTTGCCAAATTTTCATTTTCCGTTTTTTTATCAAGTTTTGTAATTTACGGAGGAGCATCAAGTGCCTATTATGATGGACTTTTAGATGGGTGAAGGAAGTTTCAATAGTTTTTTTGTGCTTTTGGATATGACCTTAGCTCATCAGCAATGGAGCAAAGGACATGGATGAAATAAAGTCAAGTGGCTCTACGATCATCAAATTGGATTTATTATAGAAAACAGGAGGAAAGAGAACCATGAAAAAGATTAATTACAAAGTTGCTGATGTTATTTTTTTACTCGCGCTTTTTGTAATACTACACCATTTCATAAATATGCACTTGAAATAGCAAAATCCAATAATGACACAATTCTTGAAGCTCTAGGAATTTCATTAGTATTTTGTAGTTTATATATCCAAAGATTCTTCTTTAGACCTCCACATGAAGAAATATTAAGGCTAAGGCAAAAAGGATGGAAAATAACAGGATATTTTTCGGGACGCTCACTTAGTGATGAACAGATATATATTAGATCCTATAATTTATGGATTAAATATGGTCTTGTGTTTCTGCTTCTTGAATTATCGGGACTTTTAGTCGTGTATGTATTAAATGGATGCTTTTTGAATAATGATATGCTTTTAGCACATATTGCAATTATTGGGATACTACAAGTAGTTCCGTGGATTTTAACGATGATAAGAGAGAAGAAAGAGGAAAAGGATATATAATCCGGTTTATTAGATTTATTTTATGCGACTAATCAACCGAATTAAAAAGGAGCTGTTGCGAAACGAAAAAATTCATTCGTAGCAGCTCTTTTGATATAAATGTCGGTTGCTCGAAACGATTATAGTTATTTCGAAAGTAACCTAATCGAATCGGTATTATTTTTTGAAGTGCCATTATTCTTAGGGATCGTTACTCAGCATTTCCGAAGTCTTTATTCAACTCCGCCGAATTTTGAGAACGGATAGACCCGAAAGAAAATTTTTCCTAGAATGTCACTTCGCGGAATGCTTCCGAAGGCTCGACTGTCGTTGGAATTATCCCGATTGTCGCCCATGACGAAAATCGAATTTTCGGGGACATCCCATTCGCCCGGAAAAGGATGCGTATTGTTCTCCGGCGATACATAATCTTCTTCGAGCAGCTCGCCGTTGAGCAGCACGCGGTTATCCTCTAAAATATAAATACTGTCTCCTTCGACACCGATTACTCTTTTAATATAGTACTTGTGGTTGGATTCGCGGTCAGGATTTCGAAATACGATGATATCGCCTCTTGTGATATCATCTTTGTTCAACTTGCTCAACAGCAGCACATCCCCGTCCTGAAAAGTATTTCTCATACTGCTTTGTCGCACCATAATATTGGCCACCAAAAATGTTTTGACAAGAGTCACGAGCACAAATACGACGATAAGCTGTATTATAAAAGTAAAAATTTCTTTTTTCTTTTCTTTTGTCATAGATTTCTCCGTTTTCTTGATGTAAAAAGATTTCGTCCACCGATATTCATTGAAGAGAATTTTGCTTCAATAGTTTGAAGACAATTTTTCCACAAAATTTTGAATGATGTCTTACGAAATTCTCAATTATTATATCAATGAGAGCTTGAAATTTCCCGGAATTTCTGTGAGGGAAGTGTATTATTTAATCGTTCCGATTTCAGAAAACGGATAAACTCGAAAAACAACTTTGCCGACGACATCATACTCCGGAATAAAACCGAATTCTCTGCTGTCCAAAGAGACATCGCGATTGTCGCCGAGTACAAAATAACTGTTGATGGGTACTTCCCATTCACCGAAAACATTTCTTTGATTGTTTTCCGGCGAAACATAAGGCTCGTCGACATATTCGCCATTGACCGTCACACGACCGTTTTCCATTCGGATGATATCTTTTTCAACCCCAATGATTCGCTTGGTAAAGAGATCTTCGTCCTCCGATTTTCGTCTCGGATTTTTAAGACAGATGACATCGCCGCGCTTCAATTTTTCCTTGCCGAATTTTGCGACCAAAACGACATTTCCTTCGTGCAATGTGTGATCCATGCTTTTTTGTTTTGTGACAAAGTGCTCAAATGCCAGCGACTTTACAAAGGTGAGCAATAATAAAAAAATAAGTACTTTGAGTAAAAAAACCAAATATTTGTTTCGTGATTCCCTCTCCATATTATCCCCTCAATTTATAATTTGATTTTATTGTAGCACTTGACGATGGATAAGACAATAGGCAGTTGAAATTTGAAAAATGGATGTTGTGCTTTGAAAGCGAAAAAATTTATTGGACTTTGTTTCTGAAGTAGCATAATCCCTTGAACATTAAAAGTCAAAACTCAAGCGCTTTTTTGGAATTCAATTTGAAAACCGATAGAATAGCGCATTGATTTTTGATACAATAGAAGAAAATGGTTGGAATAGAATTGGAAAGGATTATAAAATGGAGACAAAGCATCAGGAAATTAGGAAGAAAATCGGATTTATCGGTTGCGGAAATATGGCGAAGGCGATGATTGGCGGAATGTTGAAATCAGGCTTGGTGAAGGCTGAAAATATTATTGCCAGCGCAAAAACGCAGCAGTCGCTCGAGGAAGCGAAACGCGAATTTGAGAATTTGGATGTTATCAATCAAAACCATACGATTCAAACGACCTTGGACAACGGAGAAGTCGTGCAAAAGAGCGATATAATTTTTGTCGCGGTGAAGCCTCATCTGTACGATGTCGTTATCCAAGCCGTGACGGGGGAGGCAAAGGGCAAAATATTTGTGTCGATTGCTCCCGGCAAGTCGATAGCGCATTTGGAAAATCTGATGGGAGCGCAGGCGAAAATTTTACGCGCGATGCCCAATACACCCGCGCTTGTGGGTGAGGGTGTGAGTGCGGTCTGCCGCAATGCAAATATCGACGATGAAGAATACTTGATTTTAAAACAGCTCTTGAGCAGCTTCGGAACGGTTGAAGAAATTGAAGAAAGATTGTTTGAGGCGGTTATTTCGGTGGCAGGTTCATCGCCGGCTTATGTTTTTATGTTTATCGAAGCGATGGCGGATGCGGCGGTCTTGCAGGGAATGCCGCGAGCGCAGGCTTATCGTTTGGCATCGCAGGCTGTGTTGGGCTCGGCAAAGATGGTGTTGGCATCGGGCAAACATCCCGCGCAGTTAAAGGACGCGGTCTGCTCACCGGGCGGAACGACCATCGAAGGTGTTGCGATGCTTGAAGAAGCCGGAATGCGCTCATCCGTTATTCAAGCGATGAATGCGGTATATGAAAAATCTCGAAAGATGTAAAGCGCATTACTTTATGAATAAAAATCCATATTGAGCGAATAGGAGGTAACGATGAAAAAATGGATACTCTGGCTGATGATTTTTCTGCTGGTGGGTTGCGGGGTGCAAAATTTATCGGAGAAAGAAGAGAATAAAAGTGCTGATTCCGAGACGAAACCGGAGCAAAAAATATGGATTGATGAAAAAGAAAACACAACTGAAAAAAGATTTTTGCCGCCCGACGGCTATGAGCGCGTTGCCTCGGAAGAAAACAGCTTTGCCAAGTTTATTCGAGAATATCCTCTCAAAGATTACGGCGCGAAGGTGATGCTGTTCGACGGGCGGGCAAAACCGAATCAGTCCGACCACGAAGCAGTTTTTGACATGAAATTGGGAAATCGGGATTTACAACAATGTGCGGATTCGATTATGCGAATCTATGCCGAATATCTCTACCGAAGCGGACAGAAAGACAAGATTGCTTTCCACTTCGTACAAGGATTTTTATGTGATTATACGCATTGGAAAGACGGATATCGAGTAGTGTTTGACAGCGGTGGAAATCCTTCTTGGGCAAAGAAGGCGGATGCGATGGATAATGAAGAGGTTTTTGAAAAATATCTCAACATGGTCTTTTCATATTGCTCTACATTGTCGATGGCACAGGAGAGTCAAGCGATTTCGATTGGAGAGATTCAAATCGGCGACATTTTTATTCAAGCGGGAAGTCCGGGTCATGTTGTTATGGTTGTGGATATGTGTCAAAATCAAAGCGGCGACAAGATGTTTTTGCTCGCCCAAGGATTTATGCCGGCGCAGGAATTTCACATTCTCAAAAACCCGAGCAGCGACAGTCCGTGGTACGATGCCGGCGCGATTGGTGACGAACTGGTTACGCCACAATACCGTTTTGACATTAAAGAATTGCGCCGCGTGAATTATGCCCGATGATTCAAAAGCTGAAGAACGAATTATAAGACAAGTTTGGAGTGCTAAAAGTTCGGGAATGTGTTATAATTAAGTTAGGTCGATTTTTAGATTTTACAAAATGCGCCGATTATAAAACGAGCGACATTGTAAATCGTTATGGAGGAAATATGGAGATAAAACAGATATTAGGAGCAGTAGACCATACTTTGCTCAAACCGGAATCAACTTGGGAGCAGATTAAAGAAATCTGTGATGAAGGCATGAAGTACCAATCCGCCAGCGTATGTATTCCGCCGAGTTTCGTTGCTCGTGCGAAAGAATATATGGGTGAGAAATTGGCAATTTGTACCGTAATCGGTTTTCCGAACGGATACAATACCACCGCTTGCAAGGTGTTTGAGACCAAAGACGCGATTGCAAACGGAGCACGGGAAATTGATATGGTTATCAATATCGGGGATTTGAAAGACAAGCGTTATGATGCGATTGAAGACGAAATTCGTCAAATCAAAGCGGCTTGCGGAAACAAAATCCTCAAAGTGATTATCGAAACCGCATTGCTCACCGAGGATGAAAAAGTGAAAATGTCCGAAATCGTGACCAAGGCGGGAGCGGATTTTATCAAAACTTCGACAGGCTTCAGCACCGCAGGAGCGACGAGAGAAGATGTCAAATTGCTTGCACAGAGCGTCGGCGAAAATGTCAAGGTCAAAGCGGCGGGCGGCATCTCATCCATTCAGGATGCGGAAGATTTTATTGCACTTGGAGCTGACCGATTGGGAACGAGCCGAATTATTAAAATCGTCAAAGCGGAGAAAATTGAGGGCAACAGCTACTAACACTCAATGCGAAAACGATGGAGTGAGAGTAAGAGGGAGCATATATGTAATATGTGACTGAGTGCTCGAGCGAACTTAACACAGTATAAATCAAAAAAGCTGGACAAGAAATTGTAGACAAAAAAAGCTAGACAAAAAATTTGCAACGATTTTTTGTATTTAGACAAGGCAAGGAGTGAGGGTACGAAGGAGCATACCCAGATGTATGTGACTGAGTGCTCAAGCGAACTTAACACAGTATAAATCAAAAAAGCTGGACAAAAAATTTGCAACGATTTTTTGTATTTAGACAAGGCAAGGAGTGAGGGTACGAAGGAGCATACCCAGATGTATGTGACTGAGTGCTCGAGCGAACTTAACACAGTATAAATCAAAAAAGCTAGCAAATATTAGGAGGGAGAAAATTATGATACAATCCAACAACATCCCTACACCGCATATCAATGCGAAATTGGAAGATTTTGCAGAGACGGTGCTGATGCCGGGAGACCCATTGAGAGCAAAATTTATTGCAGAAACATTTTTAGAGAATCCGGTGCTGATTAACAATATTCGCGGGATTCAAGGATATACAGGCACTTATAACGGAAAGAGAGTGTCGGTGATGGCGAGCGGAATGGGCATGCCGTCAATCGGAATTTATTCTTATGAGCTGTTCAATTTTTACAATGTGAAAAATATTATTCGAATCGGATCGGCGGGAGCGATTGACAATGACTTGAACATCAAGGACATTGTTATCGGAATGGGAGCGTGCACGAATTCGAATTTTGTGGCGCAGTACGGCTTGCCGGGAACTTTTGCACCGATTGCAAGCTACGAATTGCTCAAAAAAGCGGTCGATGAAGCTCAGAGACAGGGGCTGACTTTTAAAGTCGGCAATATTTACTCGTCCGACACTTTTTATGATGACCAACAAAGATTGCAGGAGTGGCAAAGAATGGGCGTGCTTGCAGTTGAAATGGAAGCGGCGGCGTTGTATATGAACGCGTTGAGAGCAGGGAAAAATGCGCTTTGCATTTGTACGATTTCCGATAAACCGTTTACCGGTGAGGCATCTTCCGCGGAAGAAAGACAAAATTCGTTCACTCAGATGATGAAGTTGGCATTGGAGATTGCATAAAGATGAAGATAGATAGTCGATTTTTAGTAAAAAAAGCGCTGGAGGCGAGAGAGATGTCCTATTCGCCGTATTCGAATTTTGCGGTCGGTGCGGCACTCTTGAGCAAGAGCGGGGAAATTTATAAAGGTTGTAATGTGGAAAGTGCATCCTATTCGCCGACCAACTGTGCCGAGCGCACGGCGGTGTTCAAAGCGGTGAGTGAGGGTGTGAAAGATTTTGAAGCCATCGCGGTAGTCGGCGGCAAAAAAGGGATTCTTCCACAAGGTTATGCGTGGCCATGCGGCGTTTGTCGTCAAGTGTTGATGGAGTTTTGCGAACCGGAAACATTCCTGGTAATCGTAGCAAAAAACGAAGATGAATTTGAAGAATATACACTCGCGGAACTTTTGCCACAGGGATTTTCGCCAAAAGACCTGCAAAAATAGAAATAAGACTTTTATTTTACGGGTAAATATGGTATCATTTATGAGCAAATTGATTGCAAAAATAGGGAGGATATGTATGAAGAAAAGATTAATCAGTCTTGCAATGGTAGCGGTACTGCTTATCGGTACAATCGCGGCTTGCGGACAAAAAACACAAGAAAACGGTGGAACAGCACCGGGTGGCAATGAGCAACAACCCAAAAGCGACGGCATTGAGCTTGCGCTGATTACGGATGTCGGAACAATTGATGACAAATCATTTAACCAAGGCTCTTGGGAAGGTCTTGAGAAGTATGCGAAAGAGAACAATATCTCTCATAAATACTATCAACCGGCTGAAAAAACAACGGCTGCATACTTGGCATCCATCGACTTGGCGGTTGCGGGCGGTGCAAAAGTGGTTGTAACCCCGGGATTCTTGTTTGAGCCGGCAGTATTCCAAGCACAAACTGCTTATCCGGATGTGAAATTCATCTTGATCGATGGTATTCCTCACGCGGAAGAAGATCAAAATTATGAAAATCCGGTTGTAACCGATAATACGCTATCCATTTTCTACGCAGAGCAAGAAGCGGGATTCCTTGCGGGCTATGCGGCAGTTAAAGAAGGATATACGAAACTTGGGTTCATGGGCGGAATTGCAGTTCCTGCGGTTGTGAAGTTCGGATACGGTTTTGTTCAAGGGGCGGAATATGCGGCACAAGAGATGAAAATTGATAAAATCGATATCAAGTACAACTACACAGGTGGATTTGCAGCAACTCCTGAAGCACAAGCGCGAGCAGCGTCTTGGTACGAGAGCGGAACGGAAGTGATTTTTGCTTGCGGTGGAGCGGTAGGTAACTCCGTAATGGCGGCAGCGGAAGCGGCAGGCGGAAAAGTTATCGGCGTTGATGTGGATCAGTCAACTGAATCCGATACCGTAATGACATCATCCATGAAGATGCTTCAAAAATCCGTTTACGATGCAATCGCATCTTACTACAATGATTCATTCCAAGGCGGAAAGAGCGTCGTTCTTACTGCTAAAGAAGGCGGCGTAGGACTTCCGATGGAAACCAGCAAATTTACGAAGTTCACTCAAAAAGACTATGATGCAATCTATCAGGAATTGGTGGATGGAAAAATTACTTTGGTTGGCGATGTTGATGAAAACAAAAAGCAAATCGCAGTAAAAGAGCTTCCGATTTCAATTGTATCCGTAGAAGAAATTTCATAATGAATGATAACCCGAGCTTGCTAAACCGAGTATGCTCGGGTTTTTTTGTGCCATTTTCTTAAATTTTGTCCGGAAAAGTTCGATAAATAATGGAAAAGGCATTCCAAAAATGCCAAAAAAATTGTAAAATATAAGTATTGCCGTTCGGCGAGGAAATGTTTTGTCAGACAGAAATGGAGAGATAATGAATTACCATATCGAAATGATTGATATTACGAAAGAATTTCCGGGAATAATTGCAAATGACAATATTACTTTACAAGTGGAAAAAGGCGAAATTCACGCTTTGCTCGGCGAAAACGGAGCGGGCAAATCGACCTTGATGAGTGTGTTGTTTGGTCTTTATCAACCGGAGAAGGGCGTAATTAAAAAAGACGGAGAGATTGTTAAAATCAACAATCCGAATGATGCCAACCGATTGGGGATTGGAATGGTTCACCAGCATTTTAAATTGGTGGAAGATTTTACGGTGCTTGAGAATATCGTGCTTGGAGCGGAGACGGTGAATATGGGGATGCTCAAGATGGACGACGCGCGCAAAAAAGTTGTCGAACTCAGCGAGCGATACAATCTGTCGATTGACCCCGACGCACGAATTGAAGATATTACGGTTGGGATGCAACAACGCGTTGAGATTTTGAAAATGTTGTATCGCGATAATGAGATTTTAATTTTTGACGAGCCGACGGCGGTACTTACCGCGGCGGAAATTGATGAATTGATGGATATTATGCTCAGCTTGATAAAAGAAGGCAAGAGCATCATCTTTATTACGCATAAGCTCAATGAAATCAAAAAAGTTGCCAATCGTTGTACGGTTTTGCGCAAGGGAAAATATATCGGGACAGTCAATGTGGCGGATACTTCCAAAGAGGAATTGTCCAAGATGATGGTCGGTCGCAGCGTCAATTTGGAAATTGAAAAATCGCCTGCACAGGTCGGCGATGTCATTTTTGAAGTCAAGAATTTGACGGTCAAATCCAAGACGACGAGCAAAAATGTGCTCAACGATATCAGCTTCAAAGTACGAGCGGGAGAAATCGTGGCGATTGCGGGAATCGAAGGCAACGGACAATCCGAGCTGGTCTATGCGATTTCGGGATTGATGGATGTCGATAAGGGAGAGATTATTCTAAACGGCGAGCATTTTGAATCCAAGTCGATTCGCTATCGAAGCACGCATGGTTTGAGTCATATTCCGGAGGACAGACATAAGTTCGGATTGGTGCTGGACTACAATCTTGCGGAAAATATGATTTTGCAAACCTATTTTACCGATGAATTCCAGAAAAACGGAATGCTTAAAAAAGATAATATGATTCAATATGCCAAGCGCCTGATACAGCAATATGATGTACGCAGCGGACAGGGCTATGAGACGATTACGAGAAGTATGTCGGGTGGAAATCAGCAAAAAGCAATCATTGCACGAGAGATCGACAAGAACCCGAGCTTTTTGATTGCCGTTCAACCGACACGCGGACTGGATGTCGGAGCGATTGAATATATTCACAAGCAATTGGTCAAAGTGCGTGACGATAAAAAGGCGGTCTTGCTCGTTTCACTTGAGATCGACGAAGTAATGAGCGTGAGCGACCGCATTATCGTTATTTACGAAGGCGAATTGGTCGGGGAATTTGACCCGAAAATGACGACGGTTGAAGAATTGGGTCTTTATATGTCGGGTTCCAAAAGGAGAGAGATGAATGAAAGCTAAGATAAAGAATTTTTTTGATGGTGGAGCATTTAACAGCTTTCTATCATCATTTACCGCCATCATCATCGGATTGATTTTCGGATTGATTATTCTTTTCTTTTCCAATCCGTCAGAGGCGATGGAAGGTTTTAAAATTATTTTAAAAGGCGGATTTTCAGGTGGGCTGAAAGGTCTCGGCGATACGCTCTATTTTGCGACACCGCTGATTTTGACCGGATTGTCCGTCGGATTTGCCTTCAAGACCGGCTTGTTTAATATCGGAGCGGCAGGTCAGTTTATGGTGGGCGCATTTTTTGCGGTCTATGTCGGAATCGCATTTCCCGAGCTTGGCTCGATACAATGGTTTGTCGCAATCATCGCGGGACTGATCGGCGGCGCGTTGTGGGGAATTATTCCGGGCGTGCTCAAAGCGTATCGAAATGTGCATGAGGTTATCGCGACCATTATGATGAACTACATCGGAATGTATCTTGTCAATATGACGGTTCGTAACAGCAGCGTGCTGTTCGACAATGTGCGAAATCAATCCAAATTGCCGAATGCGACAGCCATCATTCCGAAAATGGGATTGAACAAAATTTTTCCGGGCTCCAGCGTCAACGGCGGTTTTCTTATCGCCATCGTTGCCGTTATCGTGATTTATATTTTGCTGAACAAAACGACTTTCGGCTATGAGCTCAAGGCGGTCGGATACAATCGTGATGCGAGCCGCTATGCCGGAATCAACGAGAAAAAGAGCATCATTATGTCGATGGCGATTTCGGGTGCATTATCCGGACTTGGCGGGGCGTTGTTGCTTCTAGCGGGTGCGGGAAAACATCTGGAGGTTGTCGATATTTTGCCTGCCGAGGGATTTAACGGAATTCCGGTGGCATTGCTCGGAATGAGTCATCCGGTCGGCGTATTTTTGTCGGCGCTCTTCATTTCACATTTGGGACGAGGCGGATTCTATCTTCAGCGTCTGAAATTCGTACCGGAAATCATTACGATTATTACGGCATCGATTGTGTATTTCAGTGCATTCTCGCTGGTTGTGAAAAACAATATCAACAAGATTCGACGAAAATTTGCGAAGGATAAGGACAAGCAAAATGCGAATCGTGAAATAGAAGAAACAAAAGATTTGGCAGAGGAGGGACAGTAATGAGCACAGTATTTTTCTTATTTCAACAGACGATGTTCTTCTCCATTCCTTTGCTGATTGTAGCGCTCGGCGGAATGTATTCCGAGCGTGGCGGTGTGGTTAATATTGCACTCGAAGGAATCATGGTGATGGGAGCATTCTTCGGGATCTTCTTCATCAACTTCATGCAGGCGCAAAGCTTGATGTCCGGAAACGCATTGTTTTTGACCGCTTTACTTTTGGCGGGAGCAATCGGCGGGATCTATTCTTTGCTTCATGCGTATGCGGCTATCAATATGAACGCGGACCAGGTTATCTCCGGTACCGCGCTCAATATGTTCGCACCGGCATTTGCAATTTATACGGCGCGAATGATTCAAGGTGTTCAACAGGTACAATTTAGAAATGAGTTTCGAATTGCATCCGTTCCCGTTTTGGGAAATATTCCGGTAATCGGCGATTTGTTTTTCAAAAACACATATCTTTCGACCTTTATCGGATTCGGTATCTTGGCAATATCGGTGTTTGTGCTTTACAAAACAAGATTCGGTTTGCGCTTGAGAGCTTGCGGAGAGCATCCGGGAGCTGCGGATTCCGTCGGAATCAATGTTTACAAAATGCGTTATGCCGGCGTGTTCATCTCGGGAATCTTGGCGGGGATTGGCGGATTCGTATTCGTCGTACCGACTTCGACCAACTTCAACGCGGATGTGGCGGGCTACGGATTCTTGGCATTGGCGGTATTGATTTTCGGACAATGGAAACCGATGCGAATTTTGGCTGCGGCATTTTTCTTCGGAATTGCCAAGACGATTGCGGCGACCTATGCCATCGTACCGTTTTTGGTAAATCTCGGTTTGCCGGATTATGTGTATAAGATGATACCATATATCGCGACATTGATTTCGTTGGCATTCACTTCCAAGAAATCAAGTGCACCGAAGGCAGCGGGTCAGCCTTATGACAAAGGAGCAAGATAATGAGAATGTATGATTTGATATTTAAAAAGCGTCAGGGACATGAGCTGAGCAAAGAAGAAATCGAGTTCTTCATTCGTGAATATACCGCCGGAAATATTCCGGACTACCAAGCATCGGCATTGCTGATGGCGATTTTTTTCCAAGATATGAATATTCGCGAGACGACCGATTTGACAATTGCGATGGCGCATTCGGGCGACATGGTGGATTTGTCCTCCATCGAAGGAGTGAAGGTTGATAAACATTCAACCGGCGGTGTGGGCGACAAGACGACCTTGGTCATCACACCGGTTGTAGCGAGTCTCGATGTCAAAGTGGCGAAAATGTCCGGTCGCGGACTTGGACATACCGGCGGAACGGTTGACAAATTGGAATCCATACCGGGATTGCGTACGGCATTTTCGATGGATGAGTTCTTCGAAATCGTTAATAAAACGGGAATTTCGGTTATCGGACAGTCCGGCAATTTGGCGCCGGCAGATAAAAAAATCTATGCTTTGCGCGATGTGACCGCGACTGTCGATAAGATGCCGCTCATCGCATCCAGCATCGTGAGCAAAAAATTGGCATCCGGTTCCGACGCCATCGTGCTCGATGTCAAATGTGGAACGGGAGCCTTTATGAAAGAGCCGGAGCAAGCTATTGAGCTTGCACAACTCATGGTCAAAACTGCGGAAAATGCCGGCAGAAAATGCGTAGCACTCGTTACCGACATGGATGTTCCGCTCGGCGAAAATGTCGGCAATGCACTCGAAGTCATCGAAGCGGTGGAAATTCTCAAAGGACAGGGACCGAAAGACCTTCGCGCAGAATGTATCACGCTGGCATCCGAGATGCTTTATCTGGCGGGCAAAGGAAGTCATGAAGAATGCAGAGAGTTGGCAGAAAAAGCAATCCACGACGGCTCGGCGCTCGACAAATTAGCCGAGATGGTGGAAGCGCAAGGCGGCGACAAGCGATATATCTACGACACCGATTTGTTTGACAAAGCGAAATTCGTTCATGAAGTTAAAGCCGAAAAATCCGGTTACATTACCAAAATGGACACCGAAAAATGCGGAATCGCATCGCTGATTCTCGGCGCGGGACGCAAAACGATGGATTCGGTTATCGATTTTGCAGCCGGTGTGAAAATCAAAAAGAAAATCGGCGATTATGTAGAAAAAGGCGATGTGCTTGCCGTATTGTTTACCAATGATGAAAAATCCGTCGCGGAATCCGAAGCGATGTATCAATCCGCCATCACAATCGACGGACAAAAACCGGCGGAGCGATTGCAAGTTATCGCGCGAGTTGATAAAGACGGCGTGACAAGATATTAGATAATGATAAATGTTTCGTTTTGAAAATTGGATTTGCGATTTGCTTCTGAGAATCTGAAACTAAGATTCAGCTTTGCCGATTCGATTCAGCAATTTGAAATTCAGATTTCGACTTTCGGTTTTGAAATCCGGTTTTCAGAATGAGATATTGGAATTTGATTTTAGAAATTTGTTTTCAGTAAACTTATTTTGAGATTTCATTTCGAGATTTGACTTTATGAATCCGATTCAAAAATTGAACTGAAATTGTAACGACCTCCAAAAGTTAGACAAACAAACGGAGGTCGTTTTTTGTGGCAATATTTTTGTGTTGGATTGTGGGGTATAGAATAAGAACTCTATGACAATAGTTGAATTGACTAGCTGTATCAAGGCAGATGTAATTATACCAAATTAAAATAACTTTTCATACTAAACCTTAACTGGAGGTCGTGTTAAGTTGTTGTGGAGTTTTTCTATTGACAAGCTCCAAATCGTTTAGCAAATCTTATCTTTTCCAGCTTTGCCGATTGCGTGTAGTAAGATTTGAGTTCCACTTTTACGATCGAATATCCATGGCTCCCCATCGAAGATGCTCCAATCCAGTTTGTTTCTTAAATTTTCTTTGGCTTCTTCTCCGATGCTACTGCTCATCGCTTCCATCCTTTGAAAATCTTTACCGGTAATTTGTCCTCCGTTTTTTACATATACTCGCAGCTTACTCAGTTTCCCAAGGATTGTTTTGCTCCAGCCTAACGGCTCTCTACTAAATCGTTTAGACAAAACATGGCTTACTTGTCCTTCGGTGCAGCTTCCCGGAATGTCTAAAGTTTTTCGGTGCACGATACCTTCCCAGTGATTGAGTAGATACCCGATTTTCTTAGTGAGTTTTTCCAGTTGTTTTTTGTCGCTGCTTTCTTGGAGCAACTCGTTTAGAATATCAATCGCTTTGTCTTGGTTGTTTTCTAAAAATGCTTTATTGAGTCGCTGGCGGATATTTTTCTTCGGAAACATTCGGCTTAGTGATTTAATCTCTTTTT